>JAHJUB010000050.1 GCA_018829455.1 Candidatus Omnitrophota bacterium | reverse complement strand
GCCGCCGTATCTTTTCTTTATCTCTCCTTTAACCGCTACTTCTCCTTCTACCTTTATCTCCATCTTTTGGTTCCTCCTCCTGGTTGGGAGGATGACCAACAAGAATTATTTCTCTGGCTTACTTCTTTCTTCGTGCATATGTCCTGTCCTAAAACACCAGCGCTTTCCGTACCGCTTTCTTTATCCGTGCCATTTGCTCCTCCATTTTAACTACGCGGGTCGCATAAATGCGACCCCTACATAAGCGAGGCTAAAGCCTCGCACTACGTTCGGGAGGGGTCGTAGCCCCTCCCCTACAATTACCGCTTGTCATTCCCGAATGTTTAAATCGGGAATCCACTCCTCTACATTTTGACAGGCGGGACGCCTGTCCTACCTCAAAATTTACCGTTCACTGTTTTATGGCGTCACCTCCTTCTTGGGTCCGCAGGTCTGGCCCTCTTCAAACATACCGGGCACCGTAATCTTTAAGGACAGCGCCTCCGGATCAGAAATTTTTTCACAAAGTATTTTTACCAGCAATTTTCCGACAGCATCCATATCGCTTTTCATCTGGGTGATGCGGGGCTTAAAACTGGAATACTCAATTCCGGAAAGCGTGATTACGCTTAGATCCTTGCCGACGATAATGTCGTGCTTCTGGAGTGTTTGAACTACTCCGCAGGCGATTCTGTGGTCAGTAACAAAAAGCGCGGAAGGAACGTCCCGTAATTTCAGAATTGCCTCGGTGGGTTTGTAACCGCCCTCCATAATTTCTCCGCTCTGTTGAATCCATTCTTTTTTAAGTTTCAACCCTTTCCTCCGGTAGGCCTCCCGGTAACCTTTCAAAATCTCTTTATGGTAATCGTAATCAAGAATCTCAGAGATAAGGCCTATTTTCCTGTGGCCGAGAGAAAAGAGATGGTTCATCCCCCGGATTACTTCTTCCACAACGTCCGGTTTAACCAGAGAAATTTCCGGGCCTACATCGTAACTTCCATAAATAACAAACGGTATGTTAAGAGAGCCGAAGAAGTCAATGTCTCTTTTGCCGAGAACTCCGGTAAGGAGAAAGCCGTCAAGGTTCTTTTCTCTCAATAAGAGAGGCAGGTTTCTTTCTTCGTTAGTCCCGTAAGGAATATGCAGAAACATCGGGTGGCAGTCTCTTTTTTGGGCTTCTCTGGAGAATACTTTAATCAGTGGAACGTTTATGGGGTCGTTTGGCCGGGACTCTATGATTATCAGACCTATGTTCTTGGTGCGTAATGCGGAGGAAACTATTCCTTTCCTTAGGTTTCTGGCATTTAGGTTGGGCTGATAGCCAAGTTCTCTTTTTGCATCCCATACTCTTTGCCTGGTCTCCTCGCTGATGGAAGGACGATTGTTTAAAACATTAAGAAGCGGTTGTGAGAGAAACACCGGCTCTTTCCGCAACATTCTTAAGGTTGACTGCTCTTTCTTTCGTTGCTTCCATAATATATTCCCTGAAACCTTTCAGTGAATTGTTTCAACAGATATTTTAACACAATCTTTTATTTTGTCAAGTGCCCGACGTGCCTCATGTGTCTCAGTGCCATGCCAAACACTTGGTTGATATGGCACCAAGTATTTATTTTTGGGAGAGTCGAATATGACTAAAAGGGAGAACTATACCCGGGTGCTGAAGGGGGAGAGGGGTGACCGGATCCCTTATGTGCCGAACTTTGACCACTGGCTTGCTGTCAATCTTGCCAATGGGACCCTGCCTAAGGAATACGATGGGATGAGTCGGAACGACATCGTCCGGGCAGTAGGCGGTACAATCTGGGCCCGGACCGGCGGGATAGAAGTAAAGTATGATGCGGAAATCGAAGTTATCCGGGAAGAGATTGACGACCGGATTATTACCGAGTACCGGACACCGGTCGGTACCGTTCAAACCATGCATCAGTACGTTACCGGATGCCGATTTTGACCGGGTAAAGATGGTGGCGGAGATATTAAACAACACCTGAATGGTTATTTTGCGATTATAGAAGCCGAGTTTTGAATACCGTATTCCTTCAAGACAAGTTCCTTTACCTTTTCCGTTACGGCTGCCTGGCCGGACTTTACGTCGTTGTTGGTTTTTGCCAGCGCCTGTTCGTAGGCCTGCCGGATTTCCGTTCCGATATTAATTTTGGTGATGCCGTTCTTGACCGCTTCCAGAACGTATGCTTTCTGGATGCCGGAACCGCCGTGCAACACCAGGGGCACGCCGGTTGCCTCACGTAGTTTTTTAAGGTGCTGAATGTCAATCTTCGCTTGTATCTTCGCCTGGTCCTTGGCAAGGCCGGAGATGGCGCCGTGGATTGAACCGCAGGAGACCGAAAGCAAATCTACGCCGGTCTCCTTTACGAAACGGGCCGCCTCTTCCGGTTTGGTAAAACCGATCTTCTTTTCAAATATCTCTTCGTAAGGCGGTATGGGGCCGGTTTCGTGCCCCAGGACAGCGCCTAATTCCGCCTCCACCAGGACGCCGGCCGGATGCGCCATCCGGACCACTTCGGCGGTAACCCGGATGTTCTCTTTTAGCGAGAGCCGGGAGCCGTCAATCATCACCGAGTGGTAGCCGGCTGAGATTCCCTCCTGAATCAGGGAGCGCCAGTCAACCGGCAGGTGGTCTTCATCAATAACCGGGATGTGGTCCAGGTGGAGGCTGACAATGTCAGGGTCTGCCCATTTCCGGTATTCGGCCGCGACTGCGGCAAAACTTTCCGCGCCGAACTTTTCCACATCCGGGCGGGCAACCTCCAGCATTCCGAAAGCATTTGTTTCCTTCAGGCCGTCGCAGACCGCTTCGGCCATCGGTAGGTAAGGGATATTGAAAGCCGGTATCACGATTCCCCGCGCACACGCGGTCTCCATTATTTGTTTCAGTTTGCCTGTTTTCATTTTTATTGTCATTGCGAGCCTCGCTTTTGGCAGGCGCGGCAATCTCAACCTTTATTATTATAGGTTGGGCGGCGGCCAGTGTCAATTGTGCGGTGCAATTGCCCGGCATTTGACAAGAAAAAAGAGTAGGGGGTATAATATTTGTTTGCAAAATGGAAAGACCTATAGGAAGACCTGTTCTTTGACAATTTGATCTGTAGCCAAGTAAGATAAGGGTGTTTGGTGGATGCCTTGGCGAAAGCCAGCGATGAAGGACGTGGCTAACTGCGATAAGCCCCGGGGAGTCGTTAACAGACTTTGATCCGGGGATTTCCGAATGGGGCAACCCCTGAAGGTAAACCCTTCAGATTCCTGTCTGAATACATAGGGCAGGAAGGCGAACCAGGAGAATTGAACCATCTCAGTATCCTGAGGAAGAGAAAACGAAGTGATTCCCCCAGTAGCGGCGAGCGAACAGGGATGAGCCTAAACCTAACAGGCGTAATAGTCTGGACGACGTTGTTTGTTAGGGGTTGTGGGAGGAAGTTGGGTCGGGGTCCAGCCCGGCCGCCGAGTTACAAACCGAAAGTTTAGCCAAACAGACTGGAAAGTCTGACCAGAGAAGGTAATAGTCCTGTAGGCGAAAAACTGACGGCTCGGTGAACTTTTTTCCCGAGTAACGCGGAACCCGGGAAGGTCCGCGTGAATCCAGCCCGACCATGGGCAAAGGCTAAATATGTGCTTTCGACCGATAGTGAACTAGTACCGCGAGGGAAAGGCGAAAAGAACCCCGGAAGGGGAGTGAAATAGAACCTGAAACCAAACACTTACAACCAGCGGGAGGGCTATGTCCCAAAGTCGCAAGATTGCGGGAAACGCCTCACCGCGTGCCTATTGAAGAATGAGCTGACGAGTTACGATGCGCAGCAAGGTTAAGCCGTTTTAAGCGGCGGAGCCGCAGCGAAAGCGAGTCCTAATCGGGCGTCCAGTTGCGTAGCGTAGACCCGAAGCCGGGTGATCTACCCTTGGTCAGGATGAAGTCCTGGTAATACGGGATGGAGGTCCGAACCGGTGTTGGTTGAAAACAACTCGGATGAACGGAGGGTTGGAGTGAAAGGCTAATCAAACCCGGCGATAGCTGGTTCTCCCCGAAATAGCTTTAGGGCTAGCCTTCCGGAATTAGAGAACGGGGGTAGAGCTACTGGATGGATGCGGAAGGGCACCACCCTTCCTATTCCAACCAAACTCCGAATACCGTTTTTCTGTACCGGGGGAGTCAGACAGCGGGGGCTAAGCTTCGTTGTCGAAAGGGAAACAGCCCAGACCGCCGACTAAGGTCCCAAAATACAGGCTAAGTGGTAAAGGAAGTGTGTTCACCCAGACAGCCAGGAGGTTGGCTTAGAAGCAGCCATCCTTTAAAGAAAGCGTAATAGCTCACTGGCCGAATACCCGCAAGGGTGTGAATGCGCGCCTAAAATTCAACGGGGCTCAAGCCTGTTACCGAAGTCGCGGAATATTGTGTCTTTAAGAGCAACATTGGTAGGGGAGCATTCCCTATGCCTGCGAAGCCTGACCGTGAGGACAGGTGGAGGTATGGGAAGCGAGTATGTCAGCATAAGTAGCGAAAATCCCGATGGAAACTCGGGACGCCGAAAGTCTAAGGTTTCCTGGGGAAGGTCAATCCGCCCAGGGTTAGGCGGTGGCTAAGTCGAGGCCGAAAGGCGTAGATGATGCACAGCCGGTTAATATTCCGGCCCTGCCGTAACGGCGTTATCAGCGATGAGGGGAAGCAGTAAGATAGACCATCCGCTTATTGTATTGCGGTCTAAGCCGGCTGGGAGTGGTTCTCCGTAAAACCGGAGGACTGTCCCGCAAGGGACAACTCTCGACGGCGAATGGTGCCCAAGTCCACGGATGCGGGACACTGGTCGAGTCAAACTGCCAAGAAAAGCCTCTAAGCGAGTCGTTGTGGCAACCGTACCGCAAACCGACACAGGTAGACTGGCAGAACATGCTAAGGCGCTCGGGATAATTCTCGTTAAGGAACTCGGCAAAATTGCCCCGTAACTTCGGAAGAAGGGGTGCCTGAGTAGTTTTTAGTGTAAACTGGAGACGAAAAGGCCGCAGTGAAATGGCTCCTGCGACTGTTTAATAAAAACACAGGTCCCTGCTAAGTCGCAAGACGATGTATAGGGACTGACACCTGCCCGGTGCCGGAAGGTTAACGTGAGGGGTTAGGCGCAAGCCGAAGCTCTGATCTGAAGCCCCGGTAAACGGCGGCCGTAACTATAACGGTCCTAAGGTTAATCATTGAGGAATAAGTTAGCCTTAGTAAAATCTAGCTATATGCTGGAAAGTCTGGTGTATCTCACAGTACTTTAATGTAGTGCGACCCTTTCAGGGTCGCCAGCGAGGCTGAAAGCCTCGCACTACGAAAATAGAGTGAAAATCTGATGAGTGCAGACAATCAGCAGGAAAGGCTCAACTATGCTGTGTCATTCTGACCCTTGAGTGAAACGAAGGGGAAGAATCTCGTTTTTGGTTGGGCATCCTCAGAGACTATACGCTAGATGTCCCAAGTGGGATAAAGATATAGTCCGTACCTCCTGGCGACAGGAGGAGGTTGACAGAAATGATCAACCCGCCACAAAAGATCGTGGTCTTTAAGTAACAGACTAGAGCGAAATTCCTTGTCGGGTGAGTTCCGACCTGCACGAATGGTGTAACGACAGGAGCGCTGTCTCAACGAGAAACCCGGTGAATTTGTGATATCCGTGAAGACGCGGTTTACCCGCAACAAGACGAAAAGACCCCGGAACCTTAACTATAACTTGTCATTGGGTTTTAAAATAATATGTGTAGGATAGGTGGGAGGCTTTGAAGTTCCGGCGCTAGCCGGGATGGAGCCAACGGTGAAATACCACCCTTATTCTTTTGAAATTCTAACCTCTTCCTGTGAATCCAGGAAAGGGACAGTGGCAGGCGGGTAGTTTGACTGGGGCGGTTGCCTCAATTTAGTGGGGCGCCCTGATGGCAACATCAGGGGTAAATCTGGCTGTATGCTGGGAAGTCCGGTGTATCTTGCAGTACTTTAATGTAGGGGCTCGATTCATCGAGCCCGCGGGCGCCATAAATGGCGCCCCTACAAAAGAGTGAAAATCTGACGAGTGCGGACAATCAGCAGGGAAGTTCTTGTTTTTTGGGACCCCTCAACGACTATACGCCAGGCGGCCTTTAAAAAAGGTCGATGATATAGTCTGAACTCTGCCGCGAGACAGAGTCCGTATTATGCGGACGCTCGGTCTTAACGGAGAAAGGGATGTATTCCAGAGAGATTGAAACCTATAAGAAATCGCTCAAGCTAACCAGAAATCAACGCGAAGTTTTGGTTGGTATGCTTCTGGGCGACGCCCACTTAGAAACCCAGGATAAGGGTAAAACTTACCGGTTGAAGGTGGAACATAAAGCGGCACACCGTTTTTATGTAGAACACCTCTACCGCATATTTCAAAAGTGGGTACGCACACCGCCGAAAACAAGACTACACGCTGCGACTAACGGCACATTGTGTGAAATGATAGGTTTTCAAACTTACAGTCACGGCGCTTTACGCTTCTACGGCCATCAGTTTTACCAGGATGGCAGGAAGTGTGTGCCGGAATCCATCAAACGATGGCTTACACCGAAGTCACTAACTTACTGGTTTATGGATGACGGCAGTCTCAAATGGCGCCATTCCCGCGCGGTAATACTTAATACTCAATGCTACCAGCGGGAAGAAGTAGAAAGACTGTCACGATTATTACAAGAGAAGTTCGGCCTTGACGCAAAACCCAGGAAACAAAGAGAAGGTTACCAGATTTGCGTATTGGGTCATTCTCTAACAGAATTCGTGAAACTGATCGGTCCCAATCTCCTTTTGGAAATGAGTTATAAAATTCCCCTGACCGGGCGAACATTATTGCCTAAAGAGTAACGGAGGCGCCCAAAAGTCACTTCAGGCCGGTTGGCAATCGGCTGTTGAGTGTAAAGGCATAAGGTGGCTTGACTGCGAGAGAGACATCTCGAGCAGAGGCGAAAGCCGGGCTTAGTGATCCGGTGGTTCTGTATGGAAGGGCCATCGCTCATCGAATAAAAGGTACTCTGGGGATAACAGGCTTATCACGTCCAAGAGTTCATATCGACGACGTGGTTTGGCACCTCAAAAAAGTGGGGTGAAATGGCAGAAATGTCATTGCAAGCATCGGCTTATAACGGTGAAGCCCTAACGGCTGCAAAGTGCAGGTCCGAGGGTAATACCGTGGGAAGTCTGACGGAAATGCAACGTTCCATCATTATTGGTAGTTTACTCGGAGATGGAGCGATGCGGTGCAAAGTCAACTATGTTACCGCTGTTTCAATATAAATTTCCGTCTTGACCCCGTAACGACTGATTCCGAAAGGATGAGATAGCAATTTCCTGAAGAAAAAATTTATGGTTGCTATCACACGCCGACCCTTCGGTGAAATACGAGATTCACCAAGGTGGAGATATAGTCTACGCCATCGGAAACGATGGACAAACGTGCGATGTCGGCTCACCGCATCCTGGGGCTGAAGCAGGTCCCAAGGGTTGGTCTGTTCGCCCATTAAAGCGGTACGTGAGCTGGGTTTAGAACGTCGCAAGACAGTAAGTGACCTTGCTGTCTTTAAATTTGGCTGTATGCTGGAAACTCTGGTGAATCACCGGCTACTTGACAAGATGAATTAATAGAGATAACATATCTCTATGGCGAGTGAAAATGCCAGGTGTGCAGACAATCAGCAGGCAAGCAGCGGAATAATCTCGGACGAATACCTCACGGGCTTTACGGAAGGTGAAGGATGTTTTTACGTTGGATTTAGTAAACGTAATGATTTGCCGTTAGGCTGGCAGGTCATTACCGAGTTTCACCTAAGTCAAAATCCTGGTGGAAAAAATATTCTGGAAGCTTTTCAGAAAAGGTTGGGATGTGGTTATCTGAAATTAAACCATCCGAAAAGCGAAAAGGATAAAACATGGGTTTTGATAATAAAAGATCGAAAAGATCTTCAGGAGAAACTAATACCGTTCTTCAAAAAACATTCTTTATATTCCCAGAAAGCCGAAGAATATTTGGTGTTTAAGCAAGTGCTTGACACCATTAAACTGAAAGAGCATTTAAATCTTAACGGATTTAAAAAAATCGTAGATTTAGTCTTTCAGTTACCAAGAAACACAAAAAAGAGGTATTCAAAAGAGAACATTCTGTCTGCAGCCTCAGAGACTATACGCCAAAGATCCGAAAGGATTAAGATATAGTCCGAACTTACGGGCGACCGTAAGAGTCTTACTGAAAGGTAAGACCGCCCTCTGTGCAAAAAATGGGGGTTAGTAGTTCCGAGAGGAATGAAAGTAACAGAATTGTCGGTCTCTATCTGTTGCGGGCGTTGGAGATTTGAAGGGGAGCTGTCCCTAGTACGAGAGGACCGGGATGGACGAACCGCTGGTGTTCCAGTTGTTCCGACAGGAGCAATCGCTGGGTAGCTATGTTCGGACCGGATAAGCGCTGAAAGCATCTAAGTGCGAAGCCGACCCCAAGATTAGATCTCCCTCTCTCAGTCGTAAGATTGAAGGACTAAAGGCCTCAAGAAGATTACTTGGAGATAGGCCGGAGGTGTAAGTTCCGCAAGGAATTGAGCCAACCGGTACTAATAGGCCGTGCGGCTTGGCTACGGATCAAATTGCTAAATGTGACGGGTTTAAAAAAGCCCCGGCCATTTTTTAATGGTCAGGGGCTTTTTTATTGGACGCTTGTAATAACGTTATTCGTAGTCGCCCGGCTTGCCGGGTTCTGTTAAATGTAGGGGCGGGGTTACATCCCCCCTGACAAGGGGGGCGAGGGGGGGTTACATCCCCGCCCCTACTTACATTAACCGCGCCGAGCAAGCTCGGCAACTACAGTAACTCTGCGCTTTATTTTGTGTTTGGTCTTCAATTTTTCCAGCCGCGCAAACTTCTTGGTGGTTCCCCGTTTCTCTTCCTGTTTCTTCTCTCCCCGATTCAAGAATTTACCGGAAAATCTGGCCGCGTTTGGCTGGAGAAGCATTCGCTGGAGCGTCTTTTCCTTCCCTTTGGCCGAATAGACTTCTGCACCGGTCAGGGGGTCTATTCCGGTCCAATACATACAGCCGGAAAGTGTCATGGGCAGAGGCGTGAAATCCTGCACCTGTTCCAGGAAGTGGCCGAAACCCCGGACGTATTCCCGTAAAGTTCGCATGTGTTCTACCTGGCAACCGGGATGGCTGGACATAAAATAAGGCACCAGGTAGAGTTCTTTCCCGGCCTGCCGGGCTGACTTCTTAAAACTATCCCGGAAAATTTGGAACGTTTCGTTGTCCGGTTTGTGCATCTTTTCCAGTACCGGCCGGCTGATATGTTCCGGAGCAACCTTCAGGTGTCCGCTGACGTGGTGCCGGCATAATTCCGGAAGGTATTCTTGACATGGGTCGGACAGCACCAGGTCGTGTCGGATGCCGGTGCTTACGAAAACGTGTTTTACGGCCCGCACTTTCAGTCCGGAAGCGAGCGCTTCCAGGTGTTTCCCGCCGTCAAATTTAAAGAAAGAGCAGATTTTCGGATAAAGGCAACTGTTGCGGTTACAGGCTCCGGAAAAGCGCCGGCACGATGCGCCGTACATATTTGCCGTCGGTCCGCCGACATCGCTGATGGTGCCGCGAAAATTGTCCATTTTGGAGATTCTTTTCATCTCTTCCAGGATGGAGTCCAATGACCGGCTCTGAACAATCCTGCCCTGATGGCTGGCCAGGGTGCAGAAGGCGCACCCGCCGCCGCAGCCCCGATGGCTGGTGATTGAAGTTTCAACGGAAGCAAGCGCCGGCACACCGGACATCCGCTTATAGGCCGGGTGGCTTGCCCGTGTAAAAGGCAGGCTGTAGATGCGGTCAAGTTCAGCGGTTGTAAGCGGTAAAGCCGGCGGCATCTGGACGAGGAACCGTTTGGCGGAAGGTTGGACGATTGGCCGGCTGGAGCGAAAGTCCTGGTTTAAGTACCAGAGTCCGAATGACTCTGCAAATACCTTTTTATCCGCGATCGTCTCTTCTTCGGAAGGGAGCATCAGGTGTCCTTCCGGCAGGTCGGAGAGGCTTGAGGTTATCCAAACGGTACCGGCCAGGTTGCGGATTGCCGCGGCCGGTTCACCGGCCGAAAGGCGCCGGGCAATCTCAAGGACTGTTTGTTCGGCCATTCCGTAGGCAATCCAATCCGCCCGGGTATCCAGAAGGATTGACCGCCGCACCTGGTCTGACCAGTAATCATAATGTGCCAGCCGTCGTAGAGATGCCTCAATTCCGCCCAGCAAAACAGGAATGCCGGGGAACGCCTCCCGGACGCGGTTGGCGTAGACGATGGTGGCGCGGTTGGGCCGTAAATCAATTGCGCCGCCGGGCGAGTAAGCGTCAACTTTTCGTCTGTTTCCGCTGGCCGTGTAGTGGGCCATCATGGAATCCAGACATCCGGCGGTAATTCCGACAAAAAGGCGCGGGCGGCCGAAAGCGAGGAACGGCTCTTTGGAATGCCAGTCCGGCTGGGCCAGGATGGCCACCCGGTAACCGGCGGCTTCCAGCACCCGGCCGATTAAGGCGGCGCCAAAGGCCGGATGGTCCACGTAAGCATCTCCGGACACAAGCAAAACATCAATCGCGTCCCAGTTTCGTTCCCGGACCTCTTCCGGCGTGGCAGGCAGAAATTTATCCATTGTCTAAGATAATCTATCCCGGTAGTCTTGATACCCGAAAGTTCGCACAACCCGGACCTTGCGGGTCTTCGGCCGGCAGCAGGCGATGGATGGCAACCGGACTCCGTTAAAGGTATTGTTCTTGACCATGGTGTAGTGCGCCATGTCCCGGAAAATCAGTTTTGCGCCGACTTTTAACGGCTTACGGAAGGAGTAGTCGCCGATTACGTCGCCGGCCAGACAGGTCAGCCCGGCCAGCCGGTAGGCGTGCGGATATTCTCCGGGCTTTCCTGCGTTCACAATCTCTGGCCGGTAAGGCATTTCCAGGACATCCGGCATGTGGGCGACCGCCGAGGTATCCAGTATTGCGATCTCCATTTCGTTGCGCACGATATCCATAACCTGCGCCACCAGGACCCCGGTATTCAGGGCAATCGCCTCGCCCGGCTCCAGGTAAACTTCGCATCCGTAACGTTTCCGGAACGATTTCACCAGCCGGCCGAGTTTGGCAACGTCGTAATCCGGCCGGGTGATATGGTGCCCGCCCCCGAAGTTCACCCACTCCATCCCCTTTAGATATTTCCCGAATTTATCTTCCATTGCCGCAAGCGTCCGCTCCAAGGCGTCGGCATTCAATTCGCAGAGGGTGTGAAAGTGTAATCCAGATATTCCGTCAAGTTCTTCCGGTTGAAACTCTTTTGCGGTGACCCCTAAACGCGAATACCGGCCGCAGGGGTCGTAGAGCGGGACCTTAACTTCAGAATGCTGGGGATTAACCCGGATGCCGCAATTTACCTTCTTGCCGTATCTTTTAACCAACGGCTTAAACTTCCGCCATTGAGAAAAAGAGTTAAAGGTTACATAATTGCAATAGGACAACAGTTCCTTAAATTCACCTTCCTGGTAAGCCGGGCCGCAGAGGTGTACCTCCCGGCCGAATTCCTCAAAACCCAGCCGCGCCTCATCCAGGGAACTAACTGCGGTTCCGGCCAAATACTTCCGGATGAGCGGAAAGGTGTGCCAGCACGCAAAGCCCTTGAGCGCCAGGATTATTTTAGCGCCGCTCTTATCCTGTACGGATTTGAGGACCTTAAGATTCTTTTCCAGCAGTCCTTCGTCCACGACATAACACGGCGTGGGGATGTTTTTTAAGGGAATGCGCATGTTTTTGTAGGGGTCGGATTTATCCGACCCGCGGGCTCGATGAATCGAGCCCCTACGTTATTTCTTTAATAGTCCACGGCAAACCGTGAATGTTTAATTTTTCCATGAACGGGTCCGGGTCCATCTCCTCCACGTTAAAGACACCTTTTCCCTGCCAGGCGCCGGTCAGCATCAGCATCGCTCCAATCATCGCCGGCACGCCGGTGGTGTAAGAGATGGCCTGCGCTTTTACCTCCCGGTAGCATTCGGCGTGATCGCAGACGTTATAAATATAAACCTTCTTTTTCTTTCCGTCTTTTACGCCTTCAATCAGGCATCCGATGTTTGTCTTGCCCTTGTAATTTTTGCCCAGGGACGAGGGCTCCGGCAAAACCGCTTTCAAGAATTTCAGCGGCACAATCTGGTGGCCTTCAAATTCCACCGGGTCAATGCGGGTCATACCCACGTTCTGGAGGACCCGCAGGTGGGCCAGATACTGCTCGCCAAATGTCATCCAGAACCGTATTCGTTTTAACCCTTCAATGTTATTGACCAGCGATTCCAGTTCCTCGTGGTACATCAGGTACATCTCCCGGGCGCCGATTTCCGGAAAGTCAAAACTCTTGTGGACTGAGAGCGGGTCAGTTTCCACCCACTTCCCGTCCTCCCAGTACTTTCCCCGCTGGGTAATCTCCCGGATGTTGATTTCCGGGTTGAAGTTAGTGGCAAACGGATGGCCGTGTTCTCCGGCGTTGCAATCCATAATATCCACATACTCAATGGTGTCAAAATAATGCTTCTGGGCATAAGCGCAGAAAATATTGGTTACGCCCGGGTCAAAACCGCAACCAAGGAGCGCCATCACGCCCTTTTTTTGAAATCTTTCTTGATATTCCCACTGCCACTTGTAGCAAAATTTCGCTTCGTCCGGCGGCTCATAATTGGCGGTGTCCAGGTAGTTAACGCCGGTTTCCAGGCACGCATCCATAATGGATAAGTCCTGGTAAGGCAGAGCCACGTTGATAACCAGGTCCGGTTTAAACTCATTAATGAGGGCAACGACCTCCTCACTTTTATCCGCGTCAACCTGCCTACACTGAAGTTTCGGCAGGTAAACCTGGGCGGTCTGGATGGGCCTGCCTACGCCAAGGCTACGGCAGGCAAGCCTGCCAACCTCTTGCTTAATCTTCTCGCACTTGGCCAGAGTCCGGCTCGCCAGAAGAATTTTCGAAAAGACCTCCGACACCTGACTGCACTTATGGGTTACAACTCCGCCGACTCCGCCGGCTCCGATAATTAACACTCTTCCCATTGGTTATCTCCATCTGATTGTATACCTAAAATGTAGGGGGGGTTACATCCCCCCTGACAAGGGGGGGGCGAGGGGGGGGGTACATCCCCGCCCCTACAGCGGGCGCGATGAATCGCGCCCCTACTATTTTACCTTTTTTCCTCCCCACACTTCAACCGTTATTAAACCCCTCACCTTCATCCTCTCCCCTGAGGGGAGAGGTATAGTGAGGGGGGTAGTGTTATTGCGAGACGGGTGCCCTTTCCAAAGCTCTGGAAAGGGGCGTCGTTTGCGACGTGCCTGCACACCGAAGTGCCGTGTTTCGGCACGCAGGCGTGGCAATCGCATCCTATAAGTTGTATAATATCCTCAGGGGTTGCGAAAGAATAAACCCCTTAGCGCATATGGAAAAATTATTTTTAATTGACGGAAACGCGGTCGCCTATCGCGCGTTCTTTGCCATCAAGAGCCTTGCTACTTCCTACGGTCAGCCCACCAACGCGGTCCTCGGTTTCCTCAATATCCTGAACCGGATTATCCGGGAAACCGCGCCGGATTACCTCGCCTGCGCCTTTGATTCCCCCGGCGAAACCTTCCGGCACCGGGCTTTCGCCGAATACAAAGTCAACCGACCCGGAATGCCGGAAGAACTGGCAAGCCAGCTTTCACTAATCAAAGAAGTGATTTCCGCCCACCAAATTCCCATCCTGGAGCAGCCGGGTCTGGAAGCAGACGACATCCTGAAGGACCTGGCCGTAATGGGCTCCGAAAAAGGCCTTGAGGTCTATATCGTTACCGCGGACAAGGATTTGCTCCAACTGGTCTCCGACCGGATTAAGGTTTTTCACCCCCAGACCTACGAAATTATGGACCGGGAGAAGGTGCAGGAGAGGTTTGGCCTGCCGCCGGAAAAGATTCCGGACCTGATGGCGCTTACCGGAGACAGCATTGACAACATCCCCGGCGTCAAGGGCATCGGCGACAAGACTGCCATCTCCCTGATTCAGCGGTTTGGTTCCATTGAGAATCTTTACCATTGTCTGGAAGAAGTATCCAGCGAGGTGGTCCGCCAGAAGTTGGTTGAGGGTAAAGAATCGGCTTTTTTAAGCAAACGGCTCGCTACCCTCCTTCCCCTAATTACCTTGGGCGACCCTGAAAGGGTCGCACTACGAATTTATCCTCTCCCCACCGGGGAGAGGCAAGGTGAGGGGGAATTAAATTTTGACTCCTTTCGCCTCCAGGACCCGGACAAACCGAAACTGGCCGAAATATACCGCCGCCTTGAGTTCCGCAAATTACTAAAAGGAGTGGACGCGGAACCGGCCACCGATTTTCTTTTACTCCTCCCCTCCTCTCCCCCACGGGGAGAGGATAAAGGTGAGGGGGAAGTTGTTGACTTCAGCGCTCTTCTCCAAAATCCGGAACCATATCTCTCGTCTTTAACTTCCCCGGACGTTCTCAAGGCCGGCGCCAACCTTAAAGATAAGCTCCACCAACTTTCCTCTCCCCGTGGGGGAGAGGATGAAGGTGAGGGGGTAAATGTATCCCCGCCCTTCTTTGATTTCAACATCGCGGCTGCCCTCTGCGAAAAACAAGCCCCATCCGCCGAACCGGAAGCAACCCTCCATTTCTACCAAAACGAACTTGAAACTCAGAACCTGACCAAATTATTTGAAGAAGTAGAAATGCCGCTTCTGCCGGTTCTGGCAAAGATGGAGGAGGCCGGCGTTTACCTGGATATTCCCTACCTGCAGGATTTGGGCCAACACTTTGATGAAGTCCTCAAAAACCTTGAATCCGAAATTTTTCACCTGTCCGGTCAGCCCTTCAACCTTAACTCTCCGGCGCAACTTTCCATCATCCTTTTTGAAAACCTGAAACTGCCGGTGGTCAAGAAGACCAAGACCGGTTTCTCCACCGATAGTTCCGTCCTGGACACCCTAATGCCTCTGCACCCGGTAATCCCGCTGATTCTCAACTACCGCCAGATTGCCAAACTTAATTCCACCTACGTCCGGGCCCTGCCGGAACTGGTCAGCCCAGAAGACAACCGTCTCCATACCACCTTCAATCCTGTCGGTGCGGCAACCGGCCGGCTTTCCAGCGAAAAACCAAACCTGCAAAACATCCCCCTGGCCACCCCGGAAGGCGGCTCCATCCGCCGCGCCTTCTGCCGGCAGAACCCGGGCGATATCCTCTGCTCTTTTGATTATTCCCAGATAGAACTGCGCATCCTGGCGCATCTTTCCGGGGATAATCTTTTGGTTAACGCTTTCCAGGAGGACCGGGATATCCATACCGAAACCGCCCGCATCCTCTTCAATTCTTCCTCCCCCGAACAGCGGCGCATCGCCAAGACCGTCAACTTCGGCATCATTTACGGAATGAGCGCCTTTGGTCTCGCAAAAGAATTGCGCATCTCCCCGGAAGAAGCGCAGAACTTTATTACCGCCTATTTTGAAAAGTACGCCGGGGTCAAGGATTTTATTGACCGGACCATTGAATCCGCCCGGGAAAAGGGCTGCGTCGCCACCCTCCTGGGCCGCCGCCGCTCCATACCGGGTATGAACAGCCGGCGCGCCAACGAACGGCTCCTGGCCGAGCGGCTGGCCGTGAATACGCCCATTCAGGGCAGCGCTGCGGATATTATCAAGATTGCCATGGTAAAGATAGACCGGGACTTGACAAGCCAAAAATTAAGAGGTAGAATGATATTACAGATACACGATGAACTGCTCTTTGAAATCCCGGAAACAGAGAAGGAAGTCTGGATACCTCTGGTTAAGGATGCGATGGAAAAGGCGCTGCCCCTTTCCGTCCCCGTGAAGGTATCGGTGAAATCTGGCCGGAACTGGCAGGATATGGAAGGGTGTAACGTAGGGGCTTGATTTATCAAGCCCGCGGGTTGAGAACTACACTCGTCCCTGCCATACGTTGAAGAATAGAAGCGGGTCAACCACTGGCAGGGTTGAATGAATCCGACCCCTACATTGTCCTTGGTGAAGGTTGCACTTGACAAGATTTAAAATATCAGGTAAAATGGTTTTGTTATTCCATAAAAATGAAAATGAAAGGGGGTGAAACAACTAAATGAAGAACAGAAAAGGTTTTACCTTGATCGAGCTCCTGGTTGTTATTGCCATTATCGCCATTTTAGCGGCGATGTTACTCCCGGCATTAGCCAGAGCGAGAGAACAGGCAAGACGGGCAAACTGCATCAACAACTTGAAACAGTTGGGCTTGGCGATGCATATGTATGCGCAGGACTACGCCGAGCTCTTCCCGGATGCTAATTCAACAGCAGTGGCTGACATCGAAATGATGGCGCCCACGTACGCGTCTGCCGCGAAGATGTTTGTCTGTCCCAGCAGCACTGACGTTGCAACCACGGGTACGCTGAGCGCAACGACGAAGGGTATCCTGACCATAGCCAACATCTCCTACGCGTATGCGGCGGACTGTGACGAACAGACCCAGTCGGATACCTGCATAATGGTTGACCAGGCAGGAGGAACAGTAGCTACTAAGAATACTGTTTGGGCAATGGGTCTGACGACAGCCCCGGTAAACCACCAAACAGATGGAATCAACGCGTTGTTTATTGACAGCCACGTGGAATGGGTGCCGCTCGGCAGGATTTCCGAACGCATCCCGAACAGGGCCTATGCCGTACCAAGCGTGGGTCGGCTCAGGAACCCGGGCCAAACGTAGTAGGCAGCGGCTGACTTGACGCGCAACTAAGGTAAGGATTTATGAAGAAAGGCGGGCCCTTTCTACGGAAAGGTTGCCCGCCTTTCTTTTTTCCTTGTCATCATATTGCAATTTATTAACAAATATGTTATAATTTTACCATGAAATTTGAAGAGTTTCTTAAGCGGGTGCGGGGCTTGCCGGTTATAGAAACCGAAATTCTGTTTGCCGGTATCAACAACCCCGCTTCAATTAAAGTCCAATTGAGTCGTTGGTGTAAAAACGGCAAGTTAATTAAACTTAAGAATAATATTTATCTGCTGTCCGAAAATTTCCGCAAAGTGGATATCTACGAGCCGCATATCGCCGCGGTGCTTAAAAAACCCTCTTATATCAGTCTTGAGAAAGCATTTGAATATCACGGCCTTATTCCGGAAGCGGTTCCGGTCTATACCTGCGTTACCACCAAACGGCCGGGAGAAATCATTACTCCTGTCGGCCGCTTTAACTACCGCCATATCAAAACCGGTCTTTTCTGGGGGTATGATTCGATTGCCGTAAATAAACAGACGGCATTTATTGCCGGACCCGAAAAAGCGCTGCTTGACTTCTTTTATCTGAACGGCCTACAAATCACCGGCGATTACCTTGATGAAATGCGCCTGCAAAATTTCCATAAAATCGGTCTGGGTAAACTCATTGAATTTGCGCAGAAATTTGAAAACTCCGGCGTCCTGAAAGCGGCCCGGTTAATCAAGCAATACGTTACTGAGCATAAAAAAGAGGAAAAGCGTTTATGAAAGATTATCTTTTAGAGCTGGTATCTCAAAAAGAAGGCTACAACGCTAAATTAAATATGATGCGGGAGTATTTGCAGGCATATATTTTAAAGATAATGCATCAGGAAGGTGTATTCCGCAAAACGGCGTTTTTAGGCGGCACGGCGCTTAGATTCCTGCACGGGCTGCCGCGATTTTCTGAGGACCTGGATTTTTCGACAACGGGAAAAGAGCCGGTTCCCTTTGAAAAACTGATTAAAAAAATTCTTTCCGAACTGACGGCGGCCGGATACGATGTTTCGGCGGTCTACAACAAAGATAAAACCGTAAATTCAACTTTTATCAAATTTTCCGGCCTGATGTTTGAAGCGGGGATTTCACCTTTACGAAACCAGAAGTTTTCCATTAAGGTTGAAATTGATACCAATCCTCCACAAGGCGCTGTTTTTGAAACGCAGATTGTAAATAAATATTTTCCCATCTCTTTTCTATCTTATAACCTCAACTCGCTCTTTGCCGGTAAAATCCATGCTTTACTGAGCAGAAAATATGTCAAGGGCAGGGATTATTTTGACCTCGGCTGGTATCTATCAAAATGGAAAGGGGTGGAACCGAACTTCAAACTGCTGACCAACGCCCTTCAACAAACGAAATGGAAACACGAGTTTCCCGACAAAAATAACTGGCGGGAATTTCTTTACGCGGTCGTTGAAAGAGCGGACTGGAGAAAACTCAAGCAGGATGTGGAACAATTCCTGGAAGACCCTTCGGACCTGAATATCTTCACCAAAGAGAACGTGCTGGAACTGTTGAAGTAACTGTCATTGCGAGTCCGCTCGGTAGGACAGGCGTCCGCCTTCGCTAAATTTATCCGCCGTAGCTTTAGCGCAGGCGGAGCTTCGGCGGACAAGTCCCGCCTGTCTGTAGCCGAAGCGCGGCAATCCCGTTTTATCTTGACCTCCCGCCCTCAAACTATGTATAATAACCTTTGTCGTGCTTACGATATACGATACCCGTGATATGGAAAATACCGGCGCCGTAAAACCCAGGATTTTCATCAGGCCTTCCCGCGGCTGGGTTGCCATTGACTTCAAGGAACTCTGGCGGTACCGGGAACTTCTGCTGGCCCTGACCGTCCGGGATATCAAGATTCGCTACAAACAAACCTTCTTCGGTGTCACCTGGGCAATATTCAAGCCGTTTGTCACGATGGTTGTTTTTTCCCTTTTTTTCGGTAAGATGATGAAGGTGGAGACCGCCGGCGTCCCCTATCCCATCTTTTCCTACTCCGGACTGCTTCTCTGGCAATACTTCAGCCAGGCGATAGAAAACGCCGGGAACTCTCTCAATACCAGCGAGAACCTCATCAAGAAGATTTATTTCCCCCGGCTTATCATCCCGATGAGTTCCACCTTTGCCGGACTCCTGGACTACGCCATCGCCGGCCTGGTCCTTCTGGGAATGATGGTCTATTACCGCTATCCGGTGACCGCCAACCTGCTTCTGTTGCCGCTGTCGCTCCTGTTAACCTGGCTGCTGGCGATCGGCGTCGGGCTCTGGTTTTCGGCTTTAAACGTTGAGTATAAGGACATCCGTCACGCCCTGCCCTTCTTTATCCAGATTGGGCTCTTTATCTCGCCGGTTATCTACCCCGGCAGCCTTCTGGGCAAATACCAGTGGGTTGGCGCCATCAACCCGATGACCGGATTGATTGAAGCCCACCGGGCCGCATTTCTGGGAGGCGCCGGAGCCAACCCCAGCGCCCTCCTGTTCAGTTTCGCCATCACCATCCTGTTCCTTTTTTCCGGGCTCTACTATTTCCGGCGGATGGAAAGAACCTTCGCCGACATTCTGTAGTCATTTTTGCCCAAAATATTATAAAGGTAATGCATTATTATTTGCGTCGTTATTGCACATAATGATATAATATTTGCAATACTATGGACAAAAACCACTTAAAAAATATAATCACGGACCAAAGAGAGTCGTTGGAAGAACAATTCCGGAGCGAGAAGATTGTTCTGCGAGAGGGCTTGACCCGATGCAAACAGTATTTGAACGCCCCCAATATTCTCTTGATAAGCGGGATGAGGCGGGCTGGAAAATCATTCTTCTCGCATCTGCTGGTCGGCGACCATAAATATGCTTTTATCAATTTTGACGACGAGCGTCTTGTCGGGCTCGAAACAAAGGACCTGAATGGAATCCTTGAATCCTTTTACGAACTTTATGACGGATTTGAGTTCATCCTTCTGGATGAGGTTCAAAATGTCAAAGGATGGGAATTATTTGTTAACCGGCTGAGGAATAAATACAAGATAATAATCACCGGGTCTAATGCCAATTTGCTGAGTACAGAACTGGCGTCACACTTAACTGGCCGGTTTGTCTCCTTTAACGTTTTTCCGTTGAGCTTCAAAGAGTTTTTGCGGTTCAACTCCTTTGACCTGAACGAAAACTCAATATATTCCACCAAAACAAGGGCCCAACTGGCCGTTCTGTTTTCAAAATACCTGACGGAAGGCGGGATTTTTGATTATTACAAGTTCGGCAAGGAATTTACCAGGAATCTTTTCAGTTCGATTATCACCAAGGACATAGTCATCAGGTATCGGGTAAAATACGCTAACGCCCTGGAAGAACTGGCTCTGTTGCTGGTCAACTACTTTACCTCCAAAATATCTTTACGTAATTTAACCAAACACTTAAACATCAAAAGTTCCCATACCATCAAAGAATACCTCAATTATCTGGAAAACTCCTTCCTGGTTTTTTCCATAAACAAATTTTCATACAAAATTAAGGAACAGGCATCCACCTTTAAAAAGATTTACGTCTCCGACAATGGAATCGTTAATTCCCTGATATTTGATTTTTCCGAAAACAGAGGAAAGTTGCTTGAAAATCTGGTAGCCATTGAACTTAAGAGAAGAAGCGTTCTGGAAGATTTTGAGATTTTCTATTGGGACAATCAAAGCGCGGAATGTGATTTTATCATAAAAAAGGGCCGAAAAATAGTTTCCGCCCTTCAAGTATCTTACGAAATTAACGTCCAAAATAGAAAACGGGAAATATCCGGCTTGCTCCGCACGCTGAAGGAATTCAACCTGAAGGATGGTACAATCATTACCGAGTCGTCCGAAGAAGAGATAAGCGAAAACGGATTCAAAATAAAAGTGATTCCGGCCTGGAAATGGCTGTTAATGCCTGCGCCATTCTAAGTTTTCTTGTAGGGGTCGGATTTATCCGATCCGTGTAGTATTTCGTAGTAAATGTAGCGCGTCCCCTTCCGGATTTCACCGTAATGATTAAAAAAGGTCATTGCGGCGATCCCTTGACAAAATTAATTCGATGTTTTAAAATGTTACTCAAAAGTAATACATTGGAGGTGGGAATAATGATTTTTGCAAACATGAGGCAATTAAAGTTAGAAACCGGAAAGATTTTAGAACTCAGCCGGAAAAATGGGCCGGTAATGGTAACCAGGCGTGGCCAGCCGGTGGCAATTATCCGGGGCATTAAAAAGGGGAACCAGGCCTTATTTACCTATCGAGAAATTTTGGACAACATACGCCAGGCAGCCGAAAAATCCGGTTACGGTCCGAAAGACGTGGACCGCCTTGTTGCCGAAGTAAGAAAGAATACCTGATGGCGAACCCCAAGTATCGCGTTGTCCTGGATACCAACGTCATAATTTCCGGCCTCTGGAGCGGTCCACCGCGCAAAATTATTGACAACTGGCAGGAGGGGAATATCCAGGTACTTGTCAGCCAGGAAATCCTGACTGAATATCTTGAAGTGCTGGAACGCTTTAATCTTCCACCCGAAACCCAAGAAGATTTTTTACTGCTCTTTATTGAATCCGCCAAGACCGTTTTCGTAAAGCCGCCGCATACCGCGCTCGTAATCAAAGAAGACCCGGCGGATAATAAATTCTTATCTTGTGCCTGGGAAGGGAAAGCCGACTATATCGTAAGCGGCGACCGCCATCTGTTACAACTTTCTCACTACAAAATGATTTCCATCATCACACCCCGAGAATTCGTTTTAATAGCGTATCAGCAAAAAAGTAGGTGCATGTAAATCGCTACCTGACGTTCAGACGGCTAAAAGTATAGTATAGTTACGTGAAAGAACGACCTTTCTGGGTCGCCGTTCCCCCTAATGCCTCACGTAAGAATCTATACGAAGGATAGATTCCGCTGCCTCACTTAAATTATACACGAAGTCCTCCTGTTTCTGCACTCCATTCTGTTCTCTCCGCAGTCTCTTTTTCCCTACCGATATGTCAATTAATCTATTCTGTAGTTTTTCCATCTCCCGCTTCAGTTGAGCCGGATTAATCTGGTTGTAGAGCCGGGTTAAGGTCTCTTTTGTTCTCTCCGGTATTTCGGGTATTTCCAGTACGCGTCGGTAGGGCGTTCTGGGGGCGTCGTATGTCTTTTTGACCTTCGTGCCCACCCGTTCTTTCTTAATCAGTTTTCTTAACGGCTGGAAATAGTTAGTATAGAAGGAAAGAAACCGGTAGAGCCGGTTGAGTATTTCCTGTTCTTCTTCGGTGTCATACCGGCGATAACCAACCATCTTCCGGACCACCGAATAATTCTTCTGCTCCACGTAACAGTTATCGTTCTTGCGGTAGGAACGGCTTCTGGTGAAGGTGATACTCTCGGCCAGACAGTATTCGTGGAGGGGATGGTTGATAAATTCACCGCCATTGTCAGAGTCTATGCCCAGGATGGGGAAAGGAAACCGGCTTCGGTGATTTTTTAAGCCCTCAAAGACCCAGATTCTGGCTTTATTCTTAACCGCTTCCGTCTCGGTCCAGCCGGTGAAGATATCGGTGGCCGTTAATGTCTGGATGTAGAAGCCATCTATATACCCGCCGTCGTGTCCAACCAGGTCCACTTCAATAAAACCGGGCTTATTTTCATCCCATTCGGAGAAGGTCCTGATTTTTATCTGGCTCTTTAAGAGCATCCCGGGTTTCGTGGTGGACTTTCCCCTGACCTGCCACTTCTCTCTTTCGCCTTTTAAGAGCCGGTCAATGGTGGCCGCACTCATCTCAAGGATTTTTTTTCGGATGGCAGGGTCTATGATGATCTCCCGGAATTTCTCTAAGACCGGCACTATCTCCTTCAGGAAAGGCTTCAACCTCTGTTCGTAGTCAAGTAAAAGTGTACCACCCCGCTAACTCAAAAGTGTACCACCCCCCTGTAAGGTTATTGAATGAGTGGCCCGCCATAAATTCCTTCTTTTTGTGCACAGTCTTCG
>JAHJUB010000002.1 GCA_018829455.1 Candidatus Omnitrophota bacterium | reverse complement strand
GGAGATGATTATCCCCGGAGATAACGCCAAACTGGAGGTAAAACTAATCGCCCCCATCGCCATGGAGAAGGGTCAGCGCTTTGCCATCCGGGAAGGCGGCCATACCGTCGGAGCAGGGGCGGTGACGGAAATCTTGGAATAGTTGTACACTAAAAAATGAGAGAACTGATTACGCTGGCGTGTCAGGATTGTAAGCGCCGTAATTATAATTCCACCAAGAACAAGAAACTCCACAAAGAAAAGGTGGAGTTGAAAAAATATTGCCCAACTTGTCGTAAGCACACTCTGCATAAGGAAATCAAGTAGCTGCAGAGCGAAGCTCTGCCCTGAAAGATGCAAAACTATCGCTTTGCCGCTACTTTGTGCCTCTGTGCCTTGATTTTAGGCCTGTAGCTCAACTGGCAGAGCAACGGATTCCAAATCCGTAGGTTGGGGGTTCGACTCCCTCCAGGCCTGCATCTTGACAAAGGGAGTCGAACGGAGCGAAGTAAGGTATTGAGACTGATTAGGAAGCAATACCAGCGGGGGGCCGAGTCGAACGCTTTGAAGTGAGACCGCCGACTCCCTCCAGGCCTGCATCTTGACAAAGGGAGTCGAGGGGTTTGTAGTCGCCCGGCTTGCCGGGCTCTTTTACACCGAGCCAACCAAGGTTGGCAACTACAGTAAATACAGTTTGGAAACCACATTTTATGAATAAAATACTCCAGGGATTCAAGGAATATTTTGATGGGGTTAAACTGGAGTTCCGCCGGATATCCTGGCCCAAAAAGACAGTTTTAAAGCAGTTGATCTTTTTTGTGTTGGCGTTGACAATCATGCTGGCTTTGTTTGCCGGAATCATAGACGCCATATTCTCAAAAATAGTTCAGCTTTTTCTGAGTAAATTTTAAATTTATGGCTAACTGGTATGTTCTTCACGTACGCAGCAATCACGAAAAAAAGGTAAAACGTTTTTTGGAAAATTTGCAGACG
Organism: Candidatus Omnitrophota bacterium; assembly: GCA_018829455.1. Taxonomy (GTDB): domain Bacteria; phylum Ratteibacteria; class UBA8468; order MWAK01; family MWAK01; genus JAHJUB01. Next base: position 34,456 of record JAHJUB010000002.1, on the reverse strand, counting down.
GAATTTCCGGAAAGCGTAAAACAGATTCTCCTGCCGACGGAACAGGTGCAGGATGTTAAAGAAGGAAAGAAAGAGAGTAAAACGCAATTTCTTATGCCCGGTTATATCATGGTGGAGGTGGAGCCCTCAAAAGAGATTGTCCACAGCATCCGGATCTTACCCGGGGTGCTGGATGTGTTAGGTAGTGATGCCAGCCCGGACGCTCTTTCGGAGAGCGAGGTGGCTAACGTTTTTTCTCTGGTGGAAGAAAGAAAAGAGAAGCCGGCTCCCCGGTTTGAGTTTAACAAGGGCGACCGGGTTGAAATCAGAGAAGGCCCGTTCCTGAATTTCGCCGGTTTGGTGGAGGAAGTGATTTTAGATAAAGAAAAAATCAAGGTAAGCGTTTCTATTTTCGGTCGGTCTACCATGGTTGAGCTGGATATGTGGCAGGTTGAAAAGGTGTAATTCTCAGCAACTACAGTATCTTGGTATTATTTGTAGTCGCCCGGCTTGCCGGGCTCTGTTAACCGCGCCGAGCAAGCTCGGCAACTACCAATTTTTATCTGCGAAAATCAGCGTCCAATTAATTTATGGCAAAGAAAATAAAAACGGTTGTAAAATTACAGCTCCCGGCCGGACAGGCTACGCCGGCGCCGCCAGTCGGAACAGCCCTGGGTCCGCACGGGGTTAATATTATGGAGTTCTGCAAGTCTTATAACGAAGCAACCCGCGGCAAGGAAGGGACCATCTTCCCGGCGGTTATCACTATTTACGAGGACCGCTCTTTTACTTATAAAATAAAGACCCCTCCGGCATCAGACCTTCTGAAGAAGGCCGCCAGTCTGGCGAAGGGCAGCGGAACGGCTGGAAAAGAAGTGGTTGGCAGCGTTACCCGGGAGCAAGTTGCCGAGATTGCCCGGATAAAGATGGTTGATTTGAATGCCGATAAATTGGAAGCGGCCGTCAAGATTATTGAAGGAACAGCGCGGAGCATGGGCTTAGAGGTAAAATCATGAAAAAGCATTCAAAGCGTTATCAGGAAGGAAGCAAAAAGGTGGAACCGGAGAAGGTTTATTCCGGCGCGGAGGCAATTGCTGCCCTGAAAGAGGTCAAAGCCGCTAAGTTTGATGAAACCGTGGAACTTGCCTGCCGGCTTGGAGTTGACCTTAAGAAGGGCGAATTGGTGGTGAGAGGGACTGCGGCGCTCCCACACGGAACCGGCAAAAAGGTGCGGATACTGGCTCTGGTTAAGGAAGCGCAGGTGGCTGAGGCAACGGAAGCCGGCGCCGATTTTGCGGGTCTTGATGAATACATAGCCAAAATTTCCGGAGGCTGGACCGATTTTGACGTGGCGGTTACCACTCCGGACTGCTTGAAAGACGTGGCCCGGCTGGGAAAGATTTTGGGACCGCGCGGCTTGATGCCCAGCCCGAAAAACGGCACGGTTACGACTACAACCGGACAGACCATCAAGGAATTAAAAGCCGGGCGCGTGGATTTCAGGATGGATAAGGGAGGCAACGTGCACCTTCCCATCGGAAAAATATCCTTTGAAGAGCAGGCACTTTCCGAAAATCTGAAATCGGCCCTGGATGCTATTAACGCTGCTGCGCCCAGTGTGGTCAGGGGACAGTTTCTGAAACGGGCCTACCTCAGCACTACGATGGGTCCTTCGCTAATTATTAAAGTAACGTAGGGGCGCCATTCATGGCGCCCGCGGGCTTGATAAATCAAGCCCCTACAATTAGTAACGTGTAAAAAATTACCTAAACAAAACGATGAAAGCAGAGAAGATTGCCGCGGTAGAATCGTTGCGCGCGAAAATAAAAGAAGCCAAATTTATTATTTTTGTGGGATTTTCGGGTGTGGCGGTGGCGGAGATGACGATATTCCGGAGCGCCGTGAAAAAAACAGAAGGCGCTTTTAAGGTAGTTAAAAATACCTTCTTCCAGCGGGCGCTGGAAGGACTCGACCTTTCCGAGAGCGAAAATCTAATTGTCGGGCCAACCGGCATCATTCTGTTTTCCGGGAAGGACGAAGTTTCCCTGGTCAGAGCAATTTATGGTTTTAATAAGGAAAAGGCTGTTCCGCTGGTTTTCCGTGGTGGTTATCAAAACGGCGCAGTTATTTCCATAGTGCAGTTGGATCGCCTGGCAAAACTTCCCAATCGGGAAGTTATTCTATCCCGGTTTTGCGCCGGGGTGTCAGGTCCCATCTATCAATTTCTTTTTACCCTGAAGGCGGTGCCGCAGAAATTCGTGTCTGTCCTGAAACAGATCGCCGAGCAGAAGGATAATTAACAGAAATACCGGAAAATAAAAGGAGATAAAAATGGCCGAAGGAGCAAAAATGGGGAAAGAAGAATTAGTTTCAGCGATTGCCGGTCTTTCCGTGCTTGAGTTGTCCGAACTAACCAAGTTGTTGGAAGAAAAGTTTGGCGTGAGCGCGGTGATGGCGGTTCCGGCGGGTGGCGCCGCCGCGACGGACGCAGCGGGGGCTGCTCCGGCTGCCGCAGAAGAGAAGACGACCTTTACCGTAATTCTTTCCGACGTGGGTCCTAACAAGATTCCGGTAATCAAGGAAGTAAGAGCGATTACCAACCTGGGCCTTAAGGAATCCAAGGACCTGGTAGAGGCAGCGCCCAAGCCCGTTAAAGAGAATGTCAGTAAAGAGGAAGCAGAAGAGATTAAGAAGAAGTTAGAGGCGGTGGGCGCCAAGGTAGAATTAAAGTAGGGGCCGGAGTTATTTAACCCGCGTCGTAATGTAGGGGAGGGGCTTCGTCCCCTCCCAAACGTAGGACAGGCGTTCTGCCTGTTTCTTTCGTAGTGCGACCCTTTCCGGGTTGCCTCCCTACAATGTTTTAATTCGAAAGAATTTAAAATATGAAAAAAGCGGAATCTCTTTACTGCGGCAAGAAAGATTTTAAAGAATTGGAAATCCCCAATCTTTTGGTTGCACAGTTAAATTCCTACCATGAATTTCTCCAAATATCCCCGAAAGAGAAAGGCGCAGACCGAGCATTGCGGAAGGACCAGGGACTGGAGGGAGTTTTTCGAAAAAATTTTCCGATTGTCAGTAACAACGGCACGCTGAGCCTGGAATACGGATATTACCTTCTGGAACCGGCGGCCCATTCCATTGCGGAATGCAAGCTGGCCGGTTTAACCTACGGCTCCGCCCTGCGTATTTGTCTGCGCATTATCCGGCGTTCCAAAGAGACCGGTGAACTTATCCAGGTGCGGGAAACAAAACACGGTCACGAAGTATTTTTAGGCCAAATACCATTGATGACCGAACGCGGGACGTTTATTATCAACGGCGTGGAACGCGTTATCATTTCCCGCCTCCAGCGTTCGCCCGGAGTCTATTTTAAGGAAGAAAATTCCTCTCCCCGGGAGTATTCGGCGCGCATCGTCTCCAAGCGGGGCATGTGGCTGGAATTTCGTTCCGACGGCGGGAACATTCTTTACGCCCACCTGGGCAAAAAGAAGGTTTCAGCGTCAACCTTTTTTTCGGCTCTCGGGTATAACGACAAGGCAGAACTGACCAAACTATTTTTTCCGAAAGGAACAGTTAGCGGGGATGGTTACGAACTTTGGAAGAATACCCTGGAGCGGAAACCCCTGGCCGGCCAGGAAGAGGCGCTGTTGGAAATATACAGTCTTTTTCGACCCGGAGACCCGATCAGCAAGAAGAAAGCCGGCGATTTCTTTACCCACCTTTTCTTTTTTCCTGAAACGTATGCTCTTTCCGAAGCCGGACGCAGCCAACTAAACAAGAAGTTAAAACGTTCTTCCCAGGAACTTGTTCTGGAAAAAGAAGATGTTATCGGCACACTGTCTTATCTTTTCGGGTTGTATCAAAATCAGGATTTTGCGTCCGGTGAGTTCGGTGACCTTGATGCAAAGCAGGGAGAGGATAAATCCGAAATAGGCAATGCGCAGATGGTCTATTCGGTAGACGATATTGATCATCTGGGCAACAAGCGGGTGCGGATGGTCGGAGAATTAGTGGCCGAACAAGTGGAAATCGGTTTATCCCGGCTGGCCCGGTTGGTCCAGGACCGTCTTAATTTTTCCAAAACGGAAGAAGTGACCCCGCAGGAATTGGTAAACAGCCGCAATTTTTCCTCAGCCATTAAAGACTTTTTTGCCCGAAGTCCCTATTCGCAGTTAGTGGACCAGACCAACCCTCTTGCGGAACTTACGCATAAAAGGCGTCTGACCGCGATCGGCGAAGGGGTATTTTCCGAACGTAAACGCATCGGATTTGAAGTGCGTGACGTTCATTACACCCATTACGGACGCATCTGCCCGATTGAAACCCCGGAAGGCGGTAATATCGGTATTCTTACTTCGCTGGCTACCTATGCCCGGGTGGATAAACTCGGTTTCTTGCGGTCCCCTTACCGGGTCGTAAAAAATGGCGTAGTGATAGATGAAATCAAATATCTTTCGGCCGACGAAGAGGATAATTATCGTATTGCTCCGGCCAGCACCCAGTTAGATCAAAACGGCAAAATTATTGAAAAAGAAGTCCTGGTCCGTTACCGCGGTATTTTCCCCAAATTTCCGGTGGAAAAAGTGGACTTCATTGATGTTTCCGCCCGTCAGGTGGTAAGCGTCTCCACTTCCCTCATCCCTTTCCTGGAACATGATGATGCCAACCGCGCCCTGATGGGTTCTAATATGCAGCGCCAGGCGCTGCCTTTGTTAAGGCCGTCTTCGCCCCTGGTTAAAACCGGCATTGAAAGCGTGGTGGTCCGGGATTCCGGCGTAATCGTCAAGGCCGAAGAAGATGGTGTGGTTACCTACGTGGATGGTTCTAAAATTGTAATCTCCGCCGAACAAAATAAACCGGAAGACCTGGAAACCGAAAAGACATACCAGCTCTTAAAATTTCAGCATCTTAACCAGGATACTGTTTTCAATCAGCGGCCGTTGGTGCAGGCGGGCCAAAAGATCAAGAAAGGTGATTTGATTTCTGACGGTCCGGCGGTGGATGCGAGCGGTCAGTTGGCTCTCGGCCAGAACGTCCTGGTGGCTTTTCTGCCCTGGCGCGGATATAACTTTGAGGATGCGATCGTACTCAGCGAACGACTGGTTAAAGACGACACGTTTACTTCCATTCACATCAAGGAGTTTGAATCGGAAGCGCGGGAAACGGAATTAGGGGTGGAAGAGATTACCCGTGACATCCCCAATGTAGGAGAAGAGACCCTGGCTAATCTGGATGAAGAGGGTATTATCCGGGTCGGCGCCCACATAAAACCTAACGATATTCTGGTCGGCAAGGTTACACCCAGAAGCGAAACAGAACTGACCCCGGAAGAGCGTCTTCTGCGCGTAATCTTCGGAGAGAAGGCCCGAGAAGTTGATAATACATCACTTTACGCTCCGCCGGGTATTTCGGGAATCGTGGTAGATGTTCGTAAGTTTGAACGGGTTTCCGACAAAGAGAAATCAACGGAGGAGGAAAGTAAGCGGCAGGTTATGATTAGTGAGGTGGAGAAACGCCGGAAGGAACTCACCGACCAGCTCCAGAAGCAAGCCGGCCGTCGCGTGATGGAAATTTTGCCGCAGCAGAAAATCAAGGAAAAACCATCGCTTTCCGCTCTCTTATCCCTCAAAACGTCCAACTCGGAAAAGCAAAAAGCGTTGAATTCTCTTTGTGAGAAACTCGAAAAGCGCCTGGAAGAGATAAAGAAAGAAGCCAAGCGCGAGATTCAACACATCAAGCAGGGCGACGAATTAGGTACCGACGTGGTCCGGAAGGTCGTGGTTCAGGTCGCGATTAAAAAGCCGGTTTCCGTCGGCGACAAGATGTCCGGCCGGCACGGAAACAAGGGCGTAATCGCCCGCATTGTTCCGGAGGAGGACCTGCCGTTTTTGCCGGACGGAACACCGGTTGACGTGGTTCTTAATCCCTTAGGCGTTCCCTCCCGAATGAACGTGGGTCAGATTTTGGAAACCCATCTGGGGTGGGCGGCTAAAACCCTCGGTTTTTCGGTGGAGACCCCGATCTTTAACAGCGCCAGCGAAGAGCAAATTAGCGGACTGCTTCTGAAGGCGGGCCTGCCGGCAGACGGCAAGATTCAACTTTACGACGGTGTAACCGGTAATCCTTTTGACGTAAAGACCACCTGCGGCTATATTTACATGATGAAACTTTACCACCTGGCGGACGACAAGATTCACGCCCGCAGCGTCGGTTCGTATTCCATGGTGACCCAGCAGCCTTTGGGCGGCCGGGCTCAATTCGGGGGTCAGCGCTTCGGCGAAATGGAAGTCTGGGCTCTGGAAGGTTACGGCGCCAGCAATATCCTGCAGGAAATCCTGACGGTGAAGAGCGATGATATCCAGGGCCGGAAGAAAGTTTATGAGAATATCGTCAAGGACCGGGATTTTGATTACTACCAATCCCCGGAGTCATTCAACGTTTTGATGAGCGAGTTGAAGGGTCTGGGTTTTGACATTAAACTGGTTAAGAAGACCGGAGAAAAGGAGGTGGTATCCATTTCCCTGGCGTCCCCGGAGGTGGTAAGGTCATCTTCGCACGGCGAAATCAAGAAACCGGAGACGATAAACTACCGTACGTTTAAGGCCGAAAAAGACGGCCTCTTCTGTGAAAAGATTTTTGGTCCGGTTAAAGACTGGGAATGCGCCTGCGGCAAGTATAAGAAGGTTAAATACCGGGGCACTGTCTGCGACCGGTGCGGTGTGGAAGTGACCACTTCGGATGTCCGGCGCACCCGGGCGGGTCATATTCCATTGGCGACTTGCGTTAGTTACGTCTGGATCTTTAAATCTGTTTCCAACTGGATGGGCACCCTGCTGGATATGTCCCAGAACCATCTGGAATTAGTGCTCTATTTTGAGCGATATCTGGTTCTGGACCCGGCCGACAGCCCGCACCAGGTGAAAGACCTGATTACCGAAAAGGAATATCGGGAGACGCTGGTCAAATTTCCGAAACTAAAGGCGGAAATTGGCGCGCTGGCTATCAAGGAATTGCTGGAGGATATTAATCTGGAGAAAGAAAAAGACGTCCTGCAGAAAGAACTTATTAAGATTCGTTCCAGCCAGGGGCAACGCCGGGCAATCATCAAGAAGTTGAAGATCGTTGACGGCTTGCTGCGCACCAACACCAGGCCGGAATGGATGATTACGGACGTTATTCCGGTCATTCCGCCTGATTTAAGACCGCTGCTTCCTCTGGAAGGCGGCCGGTTTGCCACTTCCGACCTTAATGACCTCTATCAGCGTATCATCAACCGGAATAACCGGCTTAAGCGGTTGTTGAAACTGCATGCGCCTGATATCATCATCCGCAATGAAAAACGGATGCTCCAGGAGGCGGTTGACGCCCTCTTTGATAACGGCCGGCACGGACCGCAGGTTCTGGGTCGGAACAGCCGTCCCCTGAAATCACTGGCCGATACGCTGCGCGGCAAACAGGGGCGCTTCCGCCAGAACCTTCTCGGTAAGCGGGTTGACTATTCCGGAAGAGCCGTGGTTGTCGTTGGCCCGGACTTGAAGTTGAGCGAATGCGGGCTGCCCAAGCATATGGCCCTGGAGTTATTTGCGCCCTTCATCTTAAGAGAATTAAGGCGCCGGGAATACGTTCATACCATCAGCAGCGCCAAAAGAGCCCTGGAACGGAACGACCCGGAAGTTTGGGAAATTCTGGAAGATGTGACCCGCAACCACCCGATTCTCCTTAACCGGCAGCCGACTTTACACCGGTTGAGCATTCAGGCTTTTTACCCGCGGTTGATTGAGGAAAACGTAATTAAACTTCACCCGCTGGTTTGCACCGCCTTTAACGCGGATTTTGACGGTGACCAGATGGCGGTCCACGTGCCGCTTTCCGTAGAGGCGCAGCTGGAGGCCCAGCTGATACTGAATGCGTCAACGCATATTTTCTCCCCGTCCAGCGGCAAGCCCATCATCAACCTGAGCCGGGAAGCGCTCCTGGGCTGTTATTACCTGACTCTTGAAAACAACACCCTTTCTCCGGAGGAGGGGAAATTTGCCGTTTACGCCGGCGCCGATGAGGTTTTAAGGAAGTTGGACGCCGAATATCTTTCCTATCACCAGCCGGTCCGGGTTAGAATGCATGGCCAGATTATTGAGACTACGCCGGGCCGTATTCTTTTCAATGAACTTTTACCCGGCGGCATGGAATATCATGATAATTTGGTGGACGGCAAGATTCTGGGCCGGATGATTAAGACAATTTACAACCGTTTTGGTTACGAACAAACAGCCCGGTTCCTGGACCGGGCAAAGGATGTTGGTTTTCAGATTGCCACCCGCTCCGGCCTGACCATCGGTATTCGCGACCTGGCGATTCCGAAGAACAAAAAAGAACTGGTGGAAACCACCGCGAAAGAGGTGCATCGGATTGAGAGTGATTACCGTAAGGGTATCATTACCGAAGGCGAACGCTACCATAAGGTTGTTGACACCTGGACCTCCTGCACCAGCCGCTTGAGCGAGCATCTTTTTGCCTCGCTGAAGAGTGACCTGGAAGATAAATTCTTGATTAATCCCATCTATCTGATGGTTCAATCCGGAGCCCGCGGCAACAAGCAGCAGGTGAGTCAGTTGATGGCCATGCGCGGCTTGATGACCAGGCCGACCAAGAAGATTACCGGCGGCATCGGAGAGATTATTGAGCAGCCGGTTATCGCCAACTTCCGGGAAGGCCTTACGGTCATGGAATATTTTATTTCCACTCACGGCGGCCGCAAAGGGCTGGTTGATACCGCCCTTAAAACTTCTAACGCCGGGTATCTCTCGCGGCGCCTGGTTGACGTTTCTCAGGATATGGTGATATCCGTTGACGACTGTCAGACCAATTCCGGCGTTATGGTCACCCCGGTTTGGGATGGAGAAAGGCTGATGGTTTCACTGAGTGACCGTATTATCGGCCGGGTGGCGGTTGACCGGATTGTGGATATTGTCAACGATGAGGTAATTGTAGAGAGTAACGAATTGATCAGCGAGAGAATTGCCGCCCAGATTGAGGAGATGGGTATTGAAAAGTTCCGGATACGCTCGGTTTTAACCTGTAAAGCGCCGCGGGGACTCTGCCAGAAATGCTACGGCTGGAATCTTGCCACCGGCAAGATGGTTGAAATAGGAGAAGCGGTGGGTATCGTGGCCGCTCAGTCCATCGGCGAACCCGGCACCCAGCTTACCCTGCGCACTTTCCATATCGGCGGAACGGCCAGCCGGATTGTGGGCGAAACTGAGGTAAAAGTCCGCCAGCAAAAAGACAGTAAGCATAAAAAAGAAGCGGCTCATTATAAAGTTAAATTTCAGGGTCTTTCCTCGGCCGTTAACCGGCTGGGTCAGACGGTGGTTCTGAATCGGGGAGCAAAGTTAGCGCTGATTGACGAGCGCGGCCGGGAAGTGGAGCACTACCTGGCCCAGGTTGGCGACATCCTGCAGGTTAAAGACGGAGACGTTGTTCATTCCAAAACCCGGGAAAAAGAAGCGACTTCGCTCTTGAAGCGCGACCCCTACATGCTGCCCATTGTGGCGCAAAAGTCAGGGGTGGCCAGTTACGAAGGCCTTAAGCTCGGTGTTACTTTTAAAGAAGAGTTGGATGAAGTTTCCAAGCACTCCCACAAAGTCATCATCAGCCACAAGGAAGATATTGCGCCGGTGGTTGTGGTCAGGGATTCCGCCGGGAATAAGATAGACTCGCATTATTTGCCGGTGGATACGCATCCGATGGTGGAGAATGGTCAGAAAGTGCTGGCCGGCGATAACCTGGCGCGTATTCCACGCCGGTTGGCCGGCCGCGTTCAGGATATTACCGGCGGCCTGCCCCGGATTGCCGAACTTTTTGAAGCGCGGCGGCCTAAGAATCCGGCCATTCTTTCGGAGATAGACGGAAAAGTATCCACCGAGATAAACGAAAAGAACCAGCGGGTGATTAAAATTTCCAGCGTTGTTTCCGACCTGGTCAAGAGTTACCTGATTCCTTTCGACAAACACCTTCTGGTGGGTGATGGTTCTTATGTCCAGGTTGGTGAAAAACTGACCGAAGGCGCGGTGGATCTTGACGACCTTTTGCGCATCGGCGGTGAACACAAAGTTCACGAATATCTGCTGAACGAAATCCAGTCGGTTTACCGTCTGGAGGGCGTTGCCCTGAACGATAAGCATATTGAGATAGTCATCCGTCAGATGCTTTCCCGGGTGCGTATTGAAAAACCCGGCGATACGCTCTTCCTGGAGGGGGAGGCAATCAGCCGTGTGCGCGCTACCCGGGAGAACGAACGGATTGAAGCCGAAGGTGGACAACAGGCCACACTGCAGCCCCTGGTTATGGGTATCACGCGGGTAGCTCTGGCGAGTGAAAGTTTTATTTCCGCCGCTTCATTCCAGGAGACCCTGCGCGTTCTGACCGACGCGGCTTTGATGGGGGTGGATGACCCGCTCCTGGGAATCAAGGAAAACGTGATTTTGGGACGGTTGATTCCGGCCGGCACCGGCTTTTTCCTCCGGACGGTCAGGGAGAATCGGATGAAGGATAAAGAAGCGGAATCCGCCAATGCTGAGTTCGGAGATAAAAAGCATTCGGGTTCCAAAAAGAAGGAGTCAATAAATCCATTAGACGCTGAGACCGGCGTCAAAAAGCATTCGGGTTCAAAAAAGAGGGAAAACCCCTTAGACGCTAAGTAGTGCGACCCCCGCCTACGCCAAAAACTGGCTTCGGCGGATAAACTTTCCGGGTCGCCATCAACAAGGAGTAATCAATATGCCGACGATAAACCAGTTAGTCAGAGGAAGTAGAAAGAAGCGTTCCAGACGCTCTAAAGCGCGGGCGTTAGACGGAAACCCATTTTTGCGCGGTGTCTGTCTTTACGTAAAGACGATGACGCCCAAAAAGCCCAATTCGGCGTTGCGTAAAATTGCCAAGGTGCGCCTCTCAAATAAAGAAGAAGTTATCGCTTACATTCCGGGCGTCGGCCATAATCTTCAGGAACACTCAATCGTGCTGGTAAGAGGCGGCCGCGTTCGGGATTTGCCCAGTGTCAGATATCACCTGGTGCGCGGAGTTTATGATGCCGTAGGCGTGGTAGGACGTAAGACCAGCCGAAGCCGTTACGGCGCCAAGATGCCCAAACAAACAAAGGCGGAGTAACCTATGGGAAGACGAAGAAAGGCAAGTAAAAGAGAGATGTTGCCGGACCCGAAGTATAACAGTTTGGAGATTGCCCGATTCGTTAATTTGATGATGTATGACGGCAAGAAGAGCACTACCCGCGCCAGTTTTTATCGGACGATGGACATTATCGGCGAGAAGACCAAGGAAAATCCAACCGCCGTTTTGAAAAAGGCCTTAGATAATGCCCGTCCCAGGGTTGAGGTGCGCAGCCGGAGAATCGGCGGCGCCACCTACCAGGTGCCGATGGAAGTTCCCTCGGCCCGTTCCTTGTCTTTGGCTATCCGCTGGATGCTGGAGATAATTCGTAAGCGTAAGGGAAAACCGATGTTTGAGAAACTCGCCGGAGAACTTCTGGATGCTTACAAGGGCGAAGGTGAGACCATCAAGCGTCGGGATGAGGTTCACCGCATGGCCGAAGCCAACCGGGCTTTTGCGCATTATCGGTGGTAGCGCTCGGATGTCTCTTTTGCTGCACACTCTTCGTGTCAGACAAAACTACGCAACTCCGGCTTGAGCCTCGCCGTGTTCTCACCTAAACTGCAGGTGAGCCCCGGCCACTCAAGCCTCCGTATTGCTTGTTTTGTCGCTGACACTTCGCGAAGTGCTGCAAAAGAGACAATCCTCGCTTGAAGAAGTACAAAACACACTAAAAATGTAGGGGTCGGATTCATCCGACCCGCGTAGTAGGACAGGCGTCCCGCCTGTCTCTTTCGTAGTGCGACCCTTTCAGGGTCGCCTGTCACCCCTCTGTCATTCCCGCGGACTGTGTCCGCCGAAGCTTTAGCGAAGGCGGATAGTAAGCGGGAATCCACACTACTTTAACTATTCCCGTTCCTACGTAGTGCGCGACCCTTTCAGGGTCGCTTTTTATTTGTAGTTGCCAAGCTTGTTTGGCGCTGTTAATGTAGGGGTCGGATTTACCGCGTCCGCCGTAGCCTTGGCGAAGGAGGATCCGACCCGCGGGCGCCATGAATGGCGCCCCTACTTAATCCTTTCCGCCTCTCCCACCAAATTTTAGTTCGTCATTCCCTTTGGCGGGCGAAGAGCAGGTTTCCTTCCAGGAAGAGGTCCAAGTTCTCGTTTTTGAGAAGGCCGTTTTTTACTTTTTGACTGAGACTGTTGAGCGGGACAAAAAGAAACGTCTGCCGGTTCGGAAACCGTCCGATTTTTAGATAACCGCCGCTGCGACCCATAACCACCGCGCCGATTTTACCCTCCTTATTGTCTTTGGCCAGCCGTCCGACGGCCGGCGCCCGGGTGAAATTGTACCGGTCTAAATCCCAGGTGGTGGTAACCCGGTAACGCCGGAAATTGCCGAGCGCATCCGGCAGTTTTAACGAGCGCACTTCCCTTGGTTTGCCGGTTATTGAGATATTGTCCCCGAACGATTTCCATTCCATGTTAAGGGGTTACAAAAGAATAAAATTACCTATTTGGAGTCCCGGATTTAAGGTCAGTGCCAGGCGCGACGAAGGTTCTGTGCCCACTGTGGCACATAACCGAGGAGCAACGCCGCAATGACCCAAAGACGGGATTCCCCGAAGGGCCAGGTGCTTTTGGGCTGCGACTGCGTCGCTTATTGATTGAGTAGTACAGTGACAACCCTGCCAGAAGTTGTACCTTCTTCGTCTCTTCGGCGTATGGCAGGGAGACTGCAGTGTGTCAACCAATCTTCTTCGCTCCTTGTCTCGCTCCAAAATCAGCTCTGGCAAATAGGTAATTTTATTCTTTTGTAACCCCTAATATTGTAACATAGAGGCCGTGAAAGAATAAACCCTTTAATCCTAATGCCTCACGTAAGAATCTATACGAAGGATAGATTCCGCCGCCTCACTTAAATTATACACGAAGTCCTCCTGTTTTTGCACTTCCTTTTGTTCTCTCCGGTATTTCGGGTATTTCCATGACGCGGCGGTAGGGTGTTCTGGGGGTGTCGTATGTCTTTCTGACCTTCGCGCCTATCCGTTCTTTCTTAATCAGTTTCCTTAAGGGCTGGAAGTAGTTGGTGTAGAAGGAAAGAAACCGGTAAAGCCGGTTGAGTATTTCCTGTTCTTCTTCGGTGTCATACCGGCGGTAGCCCACCATCTTTCTAACCACCGAATAATTCTTCTGCTCTACATAGCAGTTATCGTTCTTCCGGTATGAGCGACCGCGAGTGAAGGTGATTTCCTCGGATAGGCAGTATTCGTAGAGCGGGTGGTTGATGAATTCACCGCCGTTGTCAGAGTCCAGACCCAGGATAGGGAAGGGGAATCTCCCTCTGATGTTCTTCAGGCCCGCGAAGACCCAGATTCTGGCTTTGTTCTTGACCGCTTCCGTCTCGGTCCAGCCGGTGAAAATATCGGTGGCGGTAAGCGTCTGGCCGTAGATACCCACAGGGCTGCCCCCGTCGTGTCCCACCAGGTCTGCTTCAATGAAGCCGGGCTTATTCTCATTCCAATCGGCAAAGGTCCTGATTGGTATCTGGCTCTTAAGAAGCGTTCCGGGTTTTGTAGTGGACTTTCCCTTAACCTGCCATTTCTCTCTTTTACCAGGACGATTTTATCCCCGTTGTGAAGATACCGGCCTATCTCCCTGTACCAGTTGCGCAATACCCAGGCAGCGTAGTTGCGGTTATAGCCGGTTGTCGCCACAAACTCATTCAACATCCCGCCTTTCTCCTTTTTTCTTGCCTTCCGGTACCGCTTTGCCACTTCTTTGGTGATTGCTTTCTTCTCGCTCATCGTTAGCCCCATTCACCGCCTCCTTTGGCTCGCCGTAGCACTGAGCGCGAAGGGGAGCCTTTGTTCTGTTTATCTTACCAGAAGCGGTACGTTTTGGTGTAGATTTCTTACGTGAGGCATCGTATTGGTTTCGAGTAGATTTTAGATGAGGCACTTCGTTAATTGACACTTCTTCCGCGCTAATGTTAAAATAAATTATCTTGAATTTATTTTTGAAAAAAAGAGTAAGGAGCGGAAACATGGGAGATGAATCGGGGCGGAAGAAACGAGGTAACATTCAGACGGAGAATTTGAGTAATAACCATAAACAGGTAGTGGAGGTGTCGGAGAAGTATAAAAGGAAATCCGATATTTTCGAACAGGCGTTCCAATTTATCGGTCTCATGACACCCGACGGGATACTTATCGAGGCCAACCGGTCGGCGCTGGCGTTTGCCGGAATCCAAGAGTCTGATGTGATCGGGAAACTGTTCTGGAAGACGCCCTGGTGGACGCATAGCCCGGAAATGCAGAAGAATCTTCGGGCTGCCGTAAAATCAGCTTCGGAAGGGCAGTTTGTGCGTTTTGAGGCGACCCATCTTGCAGCCGACGGAAGCCTTCATTACGTTGACTTCTCCCTTAAGCCCATCAAAGATAAAAGCGGCAAGGTTATGTTTCTTATCCCGGAGGGTCGCGACATCACCGAACGCAAGCGGGCAGAGGAGAAGGAATGTGTTCGCCAGTACACTTTTTTAAGACAAATAATTGATATGAGCCCTAACCTGGTTTCGGTCAAAGATAGTCAGGGTAGATATCTTTTGGCGAACCGGAGAATGGCCGACGTCCGCGGGATTACTCCCGAACAAATGACCGGGAAAACGGATGTTGACCTTGGCGCCATTTCTAAGGAAGCTTCCCGGTCCCGGCGAGACGACCTGGAGGTGTTGCGAACCGGCAAGGAGAAATTCATTCTGGAAGAAATTTGTACTCTGTCTTCAGGGGAAGTACGTTTTCATCAGACCATAAAATGTCTGTTCTTGAATGGAAAAGGAGAGAACGCCCGGATACTTACCATCAGCACCGACATCACCGAGCGCAGACAGGCAGCAGAAAAAATGCAAAAATTACTGAACGAGACGATTAATCTCATCGGTAAATTAGGAGAGATAAGAGACTCCTATACCGCCGGTCACGAAACCCGGGTTGCAGCGCTGGCAACCGCCATCGCCAGAGAAATGGACCTTCCGGAAAAACAGGTGGAGGGAATCCGCATCGCCAGTCTCCTCCATGATGTGGGTAAGATAACCATTCCGGTGGAAATTCTGGGCAAACCCGGCAGTCTGAACAGTCATGAATTTTCCATAATTAAGACGCATTCCTTGGTTGGTTACCAGATATTAAAGGAAATTGAATTTCCCTGGGAGATTGCCAAGATAACCATTCAGCACCACGAAAGGATAAACGGCACCGGTTATCCCAAAGGACTGTCCGGGGGGAAAATCATGTTGGAAGCGAAAATTTTAGCGGTTGCCGACGTGGTTGAAGCGATGTCTTCCCACCGGCCTTACCGGCCGGCTCTCGGTATTGACAAAGCGCTGGCTGAAATATTACAAAACAGAAACATTCTTTATGACCCGGAAGCAGTGAATGCCTGCCTGAAAGTTTTTGAGAAGGGATTTCAGTTTTAACTAAAACCACTTAGACTGTTGAGCGGGACGAAAAGAAATATTTGCCGGCTGCCGAGATATTATCCCCGAACGATTTCCATTCCACCTTTACATTGTAACATAGAGACCATTAAAGAATAAATCTTTTAATTGACGCCTCTTCCGCGCTAATGTTAAAATAAAATAGTGCGTATTCTGCTTCATGTCTGCTGCGGACCCTGTGCTTTGGGTCCTCAGGAAGCGCTTAATAAGGAAGGGAATCAACTAACCGGTTATTGGTATAATCCTAATATCCATCCCTATTCCGAATATCAGCGGCGGCTGATGACCGCCGGTTTCCTGTTTGGAAATCTCCAGTTATCTTTGCTGGTGGAACAGGCAGATTTTTCTGATTTTCTTTCCGGACTGGTCGAAGCCCAGCGTGAAGGGGGCCGGTGTCTCTTCTGCTGGCGGCATCGCCTGGAAAAAGTTGCCTTGGCCGCAAAAACAGGTGGTTTTGATGGTTTCACCACCACGCTTCTGGCCAGCGGTCACCAGAACCACCAGGCCCTGAAAGAACTCGGTCTGGAAATAGGCGGGAGGGTTGGAGTTCCGTTTCTTTATCAGAATTTCCGGGTCAATGGAAAAGAGGCGCAAGCCCGGAGCAGGGGGCTGGGCCTTTATCATCAAAATTATTGCGGTTGTCTCTACAGCGAATGGGAGAAGAAGATATGAACCTGATTGAAGAAATCGAAAAAGAGTTTAAGAAAGAAATCCCGGTGGTTAAGCCCGGCGATGAGGTTGCTTTGCACCTGAAAGTGGTTGAAGCCGGAAAAGAGCGTACCCAGATATTTAAGGGAACAGTTATTGCCATGCGGGGCAGCGGGACCGGAGCCACAATGACGGTGCGCAAGGTTTCGTACGGAGAAGGCGTGGAACGCATTGTGCCTCTTTACAGTCCGATTATTAAAAAGATTGAAATTATCAAGTCTGGCAAGAGCCGACGGGCCAAACTGTATCATTTGCGAGACGGGGAGTTACGAAGTACGCATTAAAAGCTTAATGACGCCTGAGGAACCCGGCAAAAAAAAGGATGGAAGGAAAGAGTTGGGCCAGGCCGGTGAAAAAATGGCCGAGGTATTCTTGCAAAAACAGGGGTATCGTATTTTGGAGCGTAATTATCAAACCCCATACGGTGAAATTGACCTGATTGCCCGGGAAGCCCGGGAACTCGTATTTATTGAAGTTCGTACCCGCCGGGGAACAGATTTCGGGACCCCGATAGAATCACTGACCCGGAATAAGATTTCCCACTGGGGAAAATCGGCCTCCTCTTACCTGCAGAAGTCAGGCGAGTTTGACCAACCTATCCGTTTTGATTTTGTAGGCGTTGACCTTTCCGAAAAGACCCCCAGGATTTCCCTGACCAAGAATGTAATATGATTTCTGCCGTCAATTCCCTGGGTATCTTCGGCTGTAATGCTTATCTGGTAAGGATTGAAGTGGACGTTTCCGGCGGTCTGCCCGGGATATCCATTGTCGGCCTTCCGGACCAAGCGATCCGGGAGAGCCGGGACCGTATTAAACCGGCCATCAAGAATTCAGGCCTTCCTTTTCCCTACCGCCGAATTACCGTTAACTTGGCGCCGGCCGAAATAAGGAAAGAAGGTCCTTCTTTTGACCTGGCGGTTGCCGTTGCTCTTGTGGCTACCAGCGGAATACCTTCCCTTACGGCTGAAACTCTGGCCGGGTGCTATATTTTAGGTGAACTTTCCCTGCAGGGAGAAGTGCGCCGGGTTCGGGGAGTGTTGCCGATGGCTGTTTTTGCCCGGGAGAATCGGATTAAGAAAATTATCCTGCCCAGGGAAAACGCTCCAGAAGCTGCGATTATTGAAGGTTTAGAAGTCTACCCGGTGTCAACCCTTTCGGAAGCAGTTTCCTTTCTTCAGGGGGAGTTAGAGATAGCGCCGTTCCGGCTGAAACCTGGTGCGCTGTTTGAAGCCCGGGCCGAGTATCCTTCCGATTTTTCGGAAGTTCGGGGCCAGGAATTTGCCAAGCGGGCGTTGGAAGTGGCGGTTGCCGGCGGACACAATATTGTTTTCGTCGGACCGCCCGGCGCCGGCAAGACGATGCTGGCGAAAAGGGTCCCGTCAATCCTGCCGTTTCTTACTCTTGATGAAATGATTGAGACCAGCAAGGTTTATAGTCTCGCCGGTCTTCTGCCGGAGGAGGGGCTTATCCGGAACCGCCCCTTTCGCAGTCCGCACCATACCGTCTCTGACATAGCGTTAATCGGCGGCGGTTCCATACCCAAACCCGGAGAGGTTAGTCTGGCCCACAACGGGGTTTTGTTTCTGGATGAACTTCCGGAGTTTGACCGCAGCGTGCTGGAGGTTTTACGCCAGCCCCTGGAGGAGGGGTTGGTCCACATTTCCCGGGCTAAAGGTTCGGTTTCTTTCCCGGCCTCCTTTATTCTGATTGCCGCGATGAATCCCTGTCCCTGCGGCAACCTCGGCAATCCCCGTAAATCCTGCCGCTGCCCGGCCAGCCAGATTGCCAAATACCGCAGTAAACTTTCCGGTCCGCTCCTGGACCGGATTGACCTGCACGTGGAGGTTCCGCCGGTGCCGTTTTCAGATTTGAGCGATAACCGGCCGGCCGGCGAAAGTTCCCAGATAATTCGCAACCGGATTCAGTCTGTCCGGCAGGTTCAGGCAGAGCGCTACTGTGATTCTACCTCCCCCCTGGCGGGGGAGGCGAGGTGGGGGGGTGGTCGCACCAACGCTTCTCTCACCGGCCGGCAAATTAAAGAACACTGCCTGCTTACGCCGGAAGCCGATAACCTCTTAAAGGCCGCTATGGAGAGGTTTTCGTTGAGCGCCCGTTCCTACGACAAATTGAAGAAGGTCGGCCGCACCATCGCGGACCTGGATAAATCCGAAAAGATAGAAGTGGAGCATATCTCCGAGGCCATCCAGTACCGGGCGTTGGACCGGAAGGTGTGGGTGTAGCCTATTTTGCCTCTCCTCTGTCCGATGTGCTATCATTTATCCGGATTATGAAAAAAAGAAACAGAACGTTTTTGCTGACCCTGGCGGTTTTGGTGGGTATGACCGCTTTCTTTTTCGGTTATTACCTTCCGGAACTGTCTGGCAATTATCTTGCCTGGCGGGTGAAGTCCGGCAGCAAGGGCAAGATACAGTTGTTGAATCCGGTCTTCCATTCGGGACCCGGTCTGACTGTGGAGGAAATCGTTTTTACCGATTGGAGCAAGCCGCCGTTTTCGTTTTCCGTTACAGATGTTACCGTTCAAAACCTGGCCTCCAACCCTGGCTTTAAACCGGTTTTAATCGCCCTGGCCGGAAAAGGAAAGGTCGGTTCTGCTAATCCTAAACAGTTAAAAATAAACGGCCGGATAACCGGTAACTTCCGCACCGGTTCCTACGAAGTTTCAAACCTGAAGGTAAGGATTGAGAAGGTTGGTGAAATCTCCGTTTCCGGCCGTATTGAAACCAGGGGAACGGAGAGCAGCCGGATTTCCATAAACCTGGCCGATGTTTCCCTGGCGGAACTGAAAAAATCTCTCGGGCTGAAAACACTTCCGACGCAGGGCAGTTTGCAGGGACAGGTTGTGCTGGCGATGGCACGTCCGGACGGCCAGTGGAAGGCCCAGCGTCTTGACGGCCGGGTCATTTTTTCCGGTCTCCGCTTTGAAGAACAGAAAATTTCGCCTCTTTCCGGAGAAGCGCAGGGGTTCTACGATTTTGCAGCCGGTTCCGGTCAAATAAACTCGGCGCGTATCTTAACCCAATCCGGCGGCAGTTTATCCCTCACCGGAAACATTACCCAAAAAGGTTTTGACCTGTCTTTTACTTCCGACGGTTTTTATCTTGAGGATTTGATTGAAGCGCTGCCGGCGCCGGTCCGGGAAAAGATGGGATTAAAAATGGAAAAGGTCGTTGGCAAAGCGACCTACGATTCGGAAAACGGAACCCTTAGTTCCCACGTTTCATTTTCGTTTTATAAGGCGGCCGGAGGCGGAGATTTTTCGGTCCAACGCTCCGAAAATGGAAAGCCTTCAATCTTCGGTCATCTGAATCTGTCCGGGCTTGACCTTTTGTCCCTTTCAACCATTTATGGAAATGGCGCGCAGATGTCCGGAATCGCTAACCTTGGCTATAATTTTCAGACCGGGGAAAGCGGCCTGGAATCTTGGCGCGCTCTTTTTGAGACCGTACCGGTGAAGGGCGTCCGGCAGTATCTGAACGTCCGCGCCCTGAAAGTATTGCTGGCGATCAGCGCCGGTTCTCCGGTTGGGTTTCTGGCCAGGAACGATTATGGATACCGAAAATTAAAGGCAGCCGTCACTTACCGGGACGGACTGCTGAGTATTGAGGGTCTTGCCCGGCGGGAGAAGGGCCGGGATTACATTCTCCTGGGAAACCTCCTGGGTTATACGGTTAATATCTCTATGGACCCCAAGGGCAATACGATAAAACTGGATGATTTGAAACAGCGTCTTAACCAGGTTTTTAGTAACTGACATACAGGTCGCCTTCGCCAAGGCTATGGCGACCGAAGGAGGATAAAATGCGGAAAATCGGATTGATTTTTGGATTGGCCTTATTGTTAGTCAGTTGTGCGGTGGTTAATGTTTACGTTACCTTTCCCCAGGAAAAGCTGGATAAGGCGATGGAGGGATTGGAACTGCAAGTTCAACCGGCCGCTCCTTCTCTGGTGGTTCCCAAAAAGCAGAGCCGTTTGAGCCCCTGGCGTTTTCTGGAACCGGCACCCCTTTACGCGGAAACAACAGTTATTACTTCTGAAGTGAAGACCACGTCTTCGGTCATTGATGAGGCGCAGGCGAGGAGAAGAGGACGCCTTTCCGATATCCAGGGCTACAAAGACAACAAGATCCTCGGCGAGAATAACCAGGGACTTTTGGATGTAAGGTCAACCGCCGGACTAGACGGAAAGCAAGTGTCGTCGCTTCAGAAAATGGTAAAAGAGGAGAACAGCGACCGGATGACAATTTATCGGGAGACAGTTAAGATTAATAATATGCCTTCGGCGCAGATTAAGAATGTTCAGGCGGCTTCTGCTAAGGCTAAGCAAAAATTAGCGAATGATGGTGAATGGATTCAAAACGAAAACGGCGCCTGGCAGGTAAAAGAGTCCGAAATCAAAAAGTGATGCTGAAGAATGAGAGAAATCAGTGAGAAAAAACTGCTGTGGGGCCTCTTTTTTTCGGCTCTGCTGCTGCGCCTCCTTTTTGTCATTATTTTACCTTTGGATGCAGGCGATTCCCCGGAGTATGATAATTATGCCCTGCGCCTTTTAAGCGGCCTGGGTTTTTCCACCAACCTGAATCGTCCGCCGCTGTATCCCAGTTTTCTGGCGGGCATCTATTTTTTTTTCGGCCACAGTTTTCCGGCGGTAAGGATTATCCAGGCTCTTTTGGATTCAGTTACCTGCCTGTTTGCCTTTTTCATCGGGAAAAGGGTCTTCGGAGACAAAAAACCGGCTTTGCTGGGAGGGTTGCTGACCGCGGTTTCTCCTTCTCTGATTGCCTCCACTTCTTATATCCTGACGGAAACCCTGACCGCGTTTTTATTAACTGCCGCCGTCCTCTTGTTGCTGAAAGCTCAGGCCGAGAGCAAAAAAGAGGGATGGCTGCTCTCGGGCGTTGTTTTGGGACTGGCAACCCTGACCCGGCCGGTTACCATTCTTTTTCCATTCTTCCTGCTAACAGGGTTTCTCTTTTTTTCGCCAAGAAAGGCAAGAAACGTTTTTTTGGTCATCGTGTTCTGTTTGGGGATGGCTCTCCCAATCCTGCCCTGGACAATACGCAACGCCCTTGTCTTCCACCGTTTTATCCCGGTATCCGTCGGGAGCGGTTTTAATCTCTGGGTGGGCAGTTACCTTCCCTGGAACGGCGATTATAACTGGAAAGACTTGAGCGATTCGGAAGAATTAGTTAAAGGGCTTCCGCAGATTGAAGCGGACCGAAAGTTTTTTGCGGAGGGGGTAAAAAACATTAAACAGCGCCCGGCGGCTTACGCGTTGCTCTGTGTGAAAAAAATTGGCCGGTTCTGGCTGCAGGTTCCGGGCGGGAAACAGGTTCTGGACAAAAGACCGGCGGCAAAAATACTGGTTTTTACCTTTCAGTATCTCTTGCTCCTTCTCTTTCTTTCCGGGGTGTTTTCGGCCTGGAGGGAGCGGAATGTCCGGGTTTGCCTTCCGGTTTTGATGATATTTTACTTTACTTTCGTCCACCTGTTTTTGCTGGCGATTCCGCGATATCATATTCCGGTTTTGCCGCTGGCCGCCGCAATTGCCGGCGGAAGCTTGAAAATACTACGTCTGAGAAAAAATGAAAATTTCCGTTATTATCCCGGCTCACAATGAAGAACGGACGATTGCCGAAATTATCAGGCGCGTGAAAGCGGTTAATATTACTAAAGAAATTATTGTAATTGACGACGCCTCCACCGATAAAACCGGTCATATTTTAGATAAGGTTAATCGGGAACAGGACTCCGGCAACCCGATCAAGGTCATCCGGCATCTTCAGAATCAGGGGAAGGGCGCGGCCATCCGCACGGGTTTAAAAGAGGCGGTCGGCGACATCGTCATCATTCAGGACGCGGACCTGGAATACGACCCTCAAGATTATGCCGGGCTCATTCAGCCAATTATTGATGGAAAAACATGCGTTGTTTACGGTTCCCGGTGTCTGAGTAAAAACAGAATTTCTTCGCCTGGTTTTTTTCTGGGGGGAAAACTGCTTTCTTTTTTAACCAACCTTCTTTACCGGGCCGGAATTACCGATGAGCCCACCTGCTACAAGGTTTTCCAGCGAGAAGTTCTGCAGAATTTAGATTTAAAGTGCCGGCGGTTTGAATTTTGCCCTGAAGTTACGGCCAAGGTGCGGAAAAGGGGATACAGAATATATGAAGTGCCGATTCACTATTATCCCCGTACGATAAAAGAAGGGAAAAAAATCAGATTTTCCGACGGACTTTCCGCTGTCTGGACCCTGGTTAAATATCGTTTTGTTGATTGAATTAATATTCTTTTTTAAGCGAGGTGTGTGTTGGGAAAACGTAGAAAAGGCAGGGAGTTGGCGCTGCAGTGTCTCTATTCGCTGGAAGTGCTTCCGACCGGGGGGGCTGAGGAACGATTGGCGGATATTAGCCGGGAGGAAACGGCGGAGAAAACGACGCAGGCATTCGCTTGGGAACTGTTATCCGGCGTTAAGGAAAACCAGGACTATTTTGACCGTCTCATATCCCAATATGCAACCAACTGGTCTCTGGACCGGGTGGCGGTTATTGACCGTAACATCCTGCGCCTTTCTCTTTACGAAATGCTCAGGAAGAACGAGGAGATACCGCCGGCGGTTTGTATTGATGAAGCGGTTGAACTGGCCAAGTCCTACGGCAGCGAGGATTCTTATCGGTTTATCAACGGAATTTTAAACAAGGTTAAAGAAGATTTGGAATCGGGAAAGATAGATTATCCACAAAAAGGTCCATAAATCCCTTTTCGTGGAAAAGTTCCACGTAACGGCAGACCACCGGAATATTTTCCGCCTCATCCTTCATATCCTGGGATAGGAGCATCATCTTGGAGCCGGTGAGCGCGGTATTTCCCACGAAACGAATCTTTTCCAACGGAACCAACGGCAGGAGCCCCAGCCGTAAAGCCGCTTCCGGGTCTATGTAGGAACCGAAGGCGCCGGCCAGCAGAATTTCATCCAACTCGGAAAGAGAGATGGGAATTTTTGCCAGCAGAATTTGAATTCCGGCGGCGATTGCGGCCTTGGCCAGTTGTAACTGCCGGATGTCCTTTTGAAAAATGGCGATGCCGGTCTCCGGCGCTAAAACGAACCGGCGCTCCCCCTTTTCTTCCTGCAATCGTTTTAGGACTTCTTTGGGCAGGTCGGTCAAATCGCACCTGGATTTCAGGCGTCCGTCTTCACTGATTATCCCGCAGCGCAGGAGTTCGCTGACCGTTTCCACCAGGCCGGTTCCGCAGATGCCCCGCGGCGGTTGTTCCGCGATGGTGCTGCACAGAACCCGGTCGGTAATTTTAACTTTGTCTATGGCGCCTGGTTCCGCCCGCATTCCAAAATGGATGGTGGCGCCTTCAAAGGCAGGCCCGGCTGCGGCGGAAGTGCACCAGAGGCCTTCCCGGTTTCCGACTACAATCTCGCCGTTGGTTCCAATGTCAACAAAGAGGCGCAGAGCTCTTTCATGATGCTGGTTGGTTGCCAGGATACCAGCTACCGTATCCCCGCCGACAAAACCGCTGATGAGCGGTCCTACCCGGACTACTGCATCGTGGTTGACGGCCAGCCCCATTTTTTTTGCCGGTAGATTGATGGAACCTTGATAGACGCCGACGTAAGGGCTGGTAGCCAGGGCCGCCGCCGGCAGTCCCAGGAAAAGGTGTTCCATAGCTGTATTGCCGACCAGCATAATTTCGTAAATATTTTCCGGACTAATGCCGGATTTCTGACAGACCTCGGCGATGATTTCATTCAGACTCCCGACGACCGCCTGTTGGAGAGTTTCCGCGCCGTTCTTTTCGGTGATGGTATGATTGATTCGGCTGACGACATCGGCGCCGTATGTTGATTGTGGGTTTAGCCGGGAAGCTACGGCCATTTCCCGGGCGTTGTTGATGTCAAGCAGTGAGCCGACGATGGTGGTGGTGCCGAGGTCAAATGCCATGCCGAAAGATTGGCCCGCGGTGTCACCGGCTTCAATGGAAATCAGGCGTTTTCCCTCCAGGACCGCGGTTATTTTGAAATTACTGGTTCTTAATATGGTCGGCAACCGCCGGAGCAGGTAGATGCTGGCGATAATATCGTCCTCTTTGAATCCGGAAGCGGCTGATATTGCCGATTTCATTCTTTCCCAGTCGGGCCGCTGGTCTTCAATGGTGGGCGGCTGTAATTGGAGGTAGTATTTTCGGATGGAGGTGTGGACTTTGATGTCCCGGGTAAGTCCGGAGACCAGGACTTTAAGGTTGAAAAAGCGGGATTCCGGCGGTACAAAGACAGTCAAATCAGAATCAATGATTTTCGTCTGGCAGGCCAACCGGTAACCTTCTTTGAGCCGTTCCGGCGTTATGTGTTTCTTTTCCAATTCATTCGGCGCCGGCGCCGGTTCTACTTTTACCTGACATTTACCGCAGGTTCCGCGTCCGCCGCAGAAAGCGGTAATGCCGATATTCGCCCGCCGGGCCAGTTCCAGTACGGTCAGTCCGGGCAGACCGGAAGATTCAATCCCTTCCGGTTGAAAGAGAACTTTAAAGTCCATAGATTGCTTCTACGACACTCTTCATTCCGCCCCGGCTGTTGAACTCTCCGGTCACCCGCACCCATTTCGGCTTGGCGGCCGCAACCACATCTTTCAGGATGCGGTTTACCGCATTTTCGTAAAATATGCCCAGGTTGCGGTAGGCGAGAAAATAAAACTTCAGAGATTTTAACTCCAAACACTGCTTGTTTGGCTGGTAACGGATGGTTATGGCGCCGAAATCCGGCCGGCCGGTCTTGGGACAGACCGAGGTAAATTCCGGATAAATAATCGTGATTTCGTAACCGGGGAACTGGTTGGGCCAGGTTTCAATGCCGGGCAGTTTTTCCGTGAGGCCTTTCTGTGCTTCTTTTAAGCCGTAGTTATTTTTTCGCAACCCCTTAGCCATATGACATTATTATAGCATATTATTTCACAACGTCTTGTGATGGACAAATCGGTAAAGTTTGAGGTAAAATAAATTGAACGATGATGAGAGGTGCTGTTTCTGAAAATTTTGGGAAAATGTCGTTCCCCGCTCGGGAACGTGGATTGAAACATGATACCGATAGATTTAAGTTTGGCGTTGGGTCTCTATCTGTTGATTGGGGTGGGAATTATGTCCTTGCTCTGGGTGGTCAGCGAAAGCCGGCGCCGGGCAGCCGATTTAAGTCCAAAGGAAAATCGGGCGTGGGCCTGCGGTTTGTGTTTGTATCAATACATTGACAGCATCGCCGAGCGGTTTTCCCGCTGTCCCCGCTGCGGGAATTTAAATAAGAAATGAAGAAATAAAACGTAGGGGCTTGATTCATCAAGCCCGCGGGCGCCATGAATGGCGCCCCTACATTTCCCGAACGTAGTGCGACCCTTTCAGGGTCGCCGAAGGAGACCGTATGATTACCAAGATTGGTTTTGTGGCTGGTGATATCTGGCAGTACCTGGACAAGAAGCCGGAAGGCGCTCTGCTCAGGGAACTCTGCCGGGATATTGACGACCCGCGTGATTACCTTTTAATGAGTCTGGGCTGGCTGGCGCGGGAAGGGCACGTAATTGTGCAGGAAACCAAAGTGCCTGCCCGCGGTCCCCGCGATTACAAGGTAATTTTACGAAAGAAGAAATAACTTGGGCGCTTTGAGAGTCGGCGTAGTCGGCGCTTCCGGCGCCGTAGGACGACGAATGGTCTCCATTCTGGAGGAGCGTAATTTTCCGGTGGAGGCCCTTCGTCTCTTTGCTTCCGCGCGTTCCGAGGGGAAGACCATTCCTTTTCGGGGCAACCCGGTTCGGATTGAGCGTCTGACCCCGGATTCATTTGACCGGAATATTGACCTGCTCTTCTTCTCCGCCGGTACCGCTATCAGTCGGGAATATGCGTCGATTGCCGCAAAATTAGGAATTTTTGTAGTTGACAATTCTTCCTGCTGGCGCATGGAAGAAGCGGTGCCGCTGGTGGTGCCCGAGGTAAATTCAGATGCGCTAAGTCCGGAGAAAAAGATAATCGCCAACCCCAACTGTTCCACGATTCAGATGGTATGCGCGCTTTATCCCTTACACCGGCGGGTGCGCATTAAAAGAATTATCGTTTCAACCTACCAGGCGGTTTCCGGCGCCGGCCAAAAAGCAATTGTGGAATTGGAATCCCAAATCAAGACCCTGGCGGAAGGAAACCGGGTAAATCCGGTTGTTTTTCCGTATCAGATTGCCCATAATCTCATTCCCCAGATAGACGTTTTTCTGGAAAACGGCTATACCAAGGAAGAGATGAAGATGGTTAACGAAACCCGGAAGATTATGGGCGACGATTCCCTGATGATTACCGCAACCTGCGTAAGGGTTCCGGTTTATGTCGGTCACAGCGAGGCGGTGACCGTTGATTTTGCCGAAAAACTTTCGGCTGCGGAGGCGACTGAAATCCTGAAGTCTGCGCCGGGAGTGACGGTTATTGACGACCCGTCCAAGTTATTATATCCGTTACCAATCCTGGCGGCCGGCCGGGATGAGGTTTTCGTCGGCCGCATCCGCAAAGACCTTTCCGTAGAGAACGGGATATCGTTCTGGGTGGTATCCGATAATTTGCGCAAGGGCGCCGCGCTGAATGCGGTGCAGATCGGAGAAGTTCTTCTTCAGAAAAAATTCTTCCGTGGCAGTATTTAAACTAATTATTTCTTACCGGGGCGCCGATTTCTGCGGGTGGCAAAAACAGAGCAACGGTAATGGACTGCAGGAAACCGTGGAAGAGGCCCTGGCGCGCATATTGTGCGAGAAGACCGGGGTCATCGCTTCCGGCCGCACTGATGCCGGCGTGCATAGTTTGGGCCAGGTAGTGGCGTTTCGAACGGGTGTCAACCGTTCCGCCGAAAACATAAGACAGGGATTGAACGGGCTTCTGCCCGACAGCGTTCGGGTTCTTTCCGTCCGGAAAGTGTCTGATGATTTTCACCCCCAGTTTCAGGCGAAAAAGAAGGCCTATCGTTATCTGGTTCAAAACACGAGCGCGGCAAACCCTCTTCTTTCACCCTACGCCTATTTCTTCCCGGAAAAATTGAACCTGACAAAGATGCGGCAGGCAGCCGCGTACCTGGTTGGCCGGCACGATTTTACCGCTTTTCAGGCCAGCGGCCGGAAAGTTAAGGACCCGGTGCGAACTGTTTATAATTTGACGGTAAGGGAGGAGCCTTCGGACCTCTTCCAGGCGGTTGGACTGGTTGGCATTACCGTCATAGGCAGCGGATTTCTCTATAAGATGGTCCGCAATATCGTCGGTACGCTTCTGGAAGTCGGGCGGGGTAAAATCAAGCCGGAGGCGGTTCGGGAAATCTTAAAATCAGGCGACCGGAGAAAAGCCGGAAAGACCATGCCGGCCCACGGCCTTACCCTGCTGTGGGTAAAGTATTAAGGCACAATTCATCTGGACGCAGATTACCGCAGATAATCGCAGATACAGATTAAAGATTACTTTATAGTAGTTGCCGAGCTTGCTCGGCGTTTTAAAAGAGCCAACCAAGGTTGGCGACTACAAAAGAATAATCATTTAGCGTTATCCTGTTGTTTCTGCGTACATCTGCGTCCCATTTGTCTTGATAAACTTTGTGTCTATTTTTCACTATGCTAATCAAACCCAACGAACCTTTAGCCGGCCACACCACTTTTAAGATTGGAGGCAGGGCCGCTCTTTTTGCGGAACCGGAGAACCTCTACGAGGTAAAAGAACTAATCGGTCAGGCGAGGGAGAAAAGCCAACCATTTTTTATCCTGGGCGCCGGCAGTAATCTTCTGGTCCGGGATGAAGGTTTTGATGGTATCGTTATTTCCACCCGGCGGCTTAACCGGATTTCGCGGACCGATAAGTATGTTCTGGCGGAAAGCGGCGCTCTTGTTTCGCAAATACTAAAATTTGGGGTAAAATATAACCTGGCCGGACTGGAATTTCTGGCCGGAATTCCCGGGTCACTCGGCGGCGTTTTACTCATGAATACCGGAATTAAAGAAAGGTCTGTTTCTGAAGTGGTCGCCGGGATAAAAGCGCTGGATGAAAATCTGGAGGAAGTAGAACTAATCGCGGCGGAAGCATCTTTTTCCTACCGCTCTTCCAATTTGGCCCGTTTTCCGTTTATTGTTTCCGCAAGCCTGGAGGCGAAACCGGTTGAGCGGAACGATGAAATCAAACAGAAAATTAACGCTCATATTTCCGGGCGAAACAACAGCCAGCCCGGAGGGTATCCATCCGCCGGTTCCATATTCAAGAATCCAATCGGTGAAGCGGCCGGGCGCCTGATTGAGTCGGCCGGCTGTAAGGGGTGGCGCCAGGGAGGCGCGGTCGTTTCGGATAAGCACGCCAATTTCATCCTCAACGTTGATAATGCCACCGCTGCTGACGTGCTGGGTTTAATCGCAAAGATACGGGAAGCGGTCTACGATAAATTTAGCGTTAATCTGGAACTGGAAATAAAAATTATATGAAAACCGTGGTGGTATTGGCCGGTGGAGATTCTCCGGAAAGGGAGGTTTCTCTTCACAGCGGGATTGGTGTGGCCCGAGCCCTGAAAGAAGCCGGCTTCGTCGTAAAGGTTTTAGACCCGATTAAACCGGATTTTCCCGGAAAATTGTTGGGTGTGAAGAATGTATATGCTGTTTTCATTGCTTTGCACGGCGGTAAGGGAGAGGACGGAACGATTCAGGGATTTCTGGAGACTATCGGATTGCCTTATACCGGGAGCGGGATATTGGCCAGCGCCCTGGCTATGGACAAAATTCTTTCCAAGCAACTCTTCGTCTCGGCCGGATTATTGGTTCCGCCGGTCTGTCTGCCGCGAGACCTTCCGTTAGTTGTCAAGCCGGTTCACGGCGGTTCCACGCTGGGAATTTCCATCGTCAAAAAGAAAGCCGGCCTGACGGCTGCTCTTGACCTTGCCCGAAAATACGACGCGAGGATTCTGATGGAAAAGTTCATTCCCGGAATTGAAATTACCATCGGCATCCTGGGTAATGAAAACCCCCGGATACTGCCGGCCATTCAGATTGTGCCGGCCAGCGGTTTCTATGATTACCAGGCAAAATACGCGCCGGGCGGAAGTAAGCATCTGATACCGCCGGAACTTCCGCGGAAATGGGTAAACCGGGCGGGTGAAGTGGTGCTTGCCGCGCACCGGTTATTGGGATGCCGCGGTCTTTCGCGCAGCGAGGTTATCATTGACCAAAAAGGAAACCCTTATCTTTTGGATGTTAATACGATACCGGGTTTCACCGCAACCAGTCTCTTTCCGGAGGCGGCGGCCGCAGCCGGTATTTCCTTCGGAGAATTAACCAGACAGTTAGTGGAATTGGCCCGAGAAAGACAGTAGGACAGGCGTCTCGCCTGTCAAACCGCGGGCGGCGGGGATGTAAACCCCCCTTGCCCCCCTTGTCAGGGGGGTAAGTCCCCGCCCCTACATTTAACAGCCCAATAATTTTTTGATATGAAAAAAAGAAGCGCGCAAAAATTTAAAAGCAGACGCACAAAACAGGAAAATCACTGGAAATGTTCCTGGCCTTTTCTGGTTTTTGGGGCCGCAATTCCAGCGCTTGTTTATATCGTCTATTTAGTGTCTATGAGTATTTTTTACAGCCCGCTCTTCAAAATTAAAAAAGTTACGGTGGACGCCCCAAACCTTGACCTTTCATCTTTTTGCGGTCGGAACATATTCACGGTTTCCCTGTCGGAGATAGCCGCCCGGGCCAGGCGTGACCCCTGGGTTGCCGGGGTAACCGTTCACCGCACTTTCCCCGACGTTCTGCATATTTCGGTCATCCCGCGGGCTCCTTTTGCGTATCTTGTGCTGCCGACCAGGCGTTTTTTAGTAACCAGGGATGGGATGATTGTTCCGGAGGAAAGATGCTCCGATAAACCGGCGTTGGAGATTTACGGTTTAACGCTTGCTGATTTACCCGGTTCAATCTTGCCGGCTGTCTCTGTTTTTGACCATTGCCGGTCTTTGGTTTCTCTGCAATCGGTGGCATTTTCGCCCGGTTTCCTGACCCTTGCCCTTAATACCGGTGAGACGATTTATTTGCCGAGGGAGTCTCTCGCAGAAAAACTATCTGTTTTTCGTCAGTTACTTGCTGAATTTCAACAGAAAGGTTTAAGATATAAGTATCTTGACCTGCGTTTTGATGACCCGGTCTTTTTGCCGGCACCGGAAGTAAATGTAGAAAAAACGTAGGGGCGCCATTTATGGCGCCCGCGGGTCGGATGAATCCGACCCCTACAAAATCCTATGGCAACAAACGGAAACGATTTTTTGGCCGGCGTTGAAATCGGTTCGGATAAAACATCGGTTGTCGTGGCGACTCCCCGCGGCGCCGGTTTTGAAGTTTTGGGGTTTGCCACTGTTCCCACGGTGGGGTTGAAAAACGGCGCGGTTACCAGCATTCCAGAATTGAGCGCTACGGTGGAAAAGGCCGTGATGGAAGCGGAGTCCTTATCCGGTAAAGCGATCCGTTCCGTAAACCTGTGTCTTTTTGGAGATTATTTCCGCGTTGACAAAAGACAGGGGTCTCTGGAAATCAGGAATCGCCAGGGTGAGGTGATGGAAACTGACCGGCAGGAAGTAGTTAAGAAAGCTTTTCCCGGCGCCTCTTCCGAATATGAAATTGTTCATACCATAGTTCAAGAGTATCTGTTGGATGACCGTCGGCAGATAAAGGATCCGGTGGGAATGTCCGGTGAACGTCTCGGTGTCGGCCTCTTTACGGTGACGGCTGCTGCTAAGCGGGTTAAAGACCTGAAGCGTTGCTTGGAAGAAGTACATCTGGAAACCAGGTCAATCTTTTTTGCGCCGTTGGTGGCGGCCGACGCGGTTCTTACTCCGGAGGAACTGGAATCCGGGGTGGCTTATTTTGATTTTGGACGAAGCGCTTCCACTCTTTTGATTTTTGAACCTACCCTGCGGGAGATTGAAGTCCTGGGCCGCGGGGGCGACCGGATTAACTATGCCCTCGCTGTTTGTCTCAAAACCACCTCCATTGAGTCGGAAAGAATCAAGAAGGAATACGGTTCCTGTCTGCTGGATGTGGAACCCCGGGAATTATCGCTCTCTAATGTCCAGGGGGAATCCAAACAAACAACCAACCGCCGCGAGGTAGCCGAGATTATCGAGGCAGAATTAAAAGATATGTTGATTCCTTTTCGGTCAATTTTTCTGAAATACCGTCCGGCGTTTACCGCGGGTCTGGTTTTGGGCGGAGGCGGCGCTCTTTTACCGGGTTTGCCGGAATTTTTGGAAACGGAACTGGAGATGCCGGTTCGAATCGGGACCGCTCATCGGTTTCACGGATGGGAAAAAGTTTTGAAAAATCCGGCCTATAATGCGGTGTTAGGTGTGGTGCAGGCTTCTGTGGAAAATCAGACAGATAAGAGTCAGAATTCTCCCCGGAAGTCAGTTATTAAAAAAGCAGTGAGTA
Source organism: Candidatus Omnitrophota bacterium (assembly GCA_018829455.1). GTDB lineage: Bacteria > Ratteibacteria > UBA8468 > MWAK01 > MWAK01 > JAHJUB01. Next base: position 2,698 of record JAHJUB010000002.1, on the reverse strand, counting down.
AGGCCAGACGTTTTTGGGACGAGTTGTTCTAACCGATTCGCCTGTCATCTGTAATCTTGTGTAGGGGAGGGGCTTATGTCCCCTCCCGTGGGCGGGGATGTAACCCCGCCCCTACAATTTATTAAAAGAGGCGGGAATATGTTAAAAATTAAACCCGAAGAAAGCAGCGCCGGAGTTAAGATTAAGGTAGTGGGTGTCGGCGGCGCCGGCGGTAATGCGGTCAGCCGGATGGTGGAACGTCTTTCCGGCGTTGACCTGGTAGCGATTAATACCGACAGCCAGGCGTTATTTGCGGCGGCCGTTCCGATTAAACTCCAGATCGGCCGACGGTTGACGGAAGGTCTGGGCACCGGCGCTAATCCGGAAATGGGAAAGTTTGCCGCAAATGAGGACCGGGCGCAGATTTCCGAACTCTTAAAAGGGGCCAAGGTTGTCTTTTTAACCTGCGGCCTCGGCGGCGGCACCGGCACCGGGGCCGGACCGGTGGTTGCCAAAATCGCCAAAGACAACGGCGCCATTGTAATCGGTTTTGTCACCCTGCCTTTTGCTTTTGAGGGTAATCTCCGGATGGATATCGCCCACGCAGGACTGGCCGAATTACGCAAGCACCTTGATACCCTGATTACGGTTTCCAACGAAAAAATATTTGAAGTTGCGTCTCCGGACACGTCCCTGATCTCCGCTTTCGCCATGGTGGACGAAATCCTTTACCAGGGAGTGGCTTCTATTTCCGACCTCATCACCCAGCCGGGCATCATGAACCTTGATTTCGCTGACCTGCGCAAGATTGTGGAGGACGGCGGCGACGGTTTGATGGGGACCGGTTCCGCCGAAGAAGGACCTAACCGCCCGGAAGAAGCAGCCCGTATGGCCATCAGCAATCCATTCCTGAAGAGAGAAGAACTGGTTACGGCGCGTAGTGTTTTAATCAGCATCGCCGGCGGTGAAAATTTAGGCATCTTTGACGTGCGGAAGGTGGCGGATACGATTTACGAATCGCTCACTCCTCAGGCCGAACGATTTTGCGGAACCGTGGTTGACCAGCGGTTGGGCAACACGATCAAGGTTACGGTAATTGCCACCGGTTTAAAAAAAGTTGATACTGCGGCTGAAAAGAAAGAGAAGGAGAGAGAGCAACTGCCGCGTCAGCCGCGCCGGCGGGAAAAAGAGGACAAGCCGGAAGAAACTTCTATCTTTGCAACCCCGAGCAGCGCCCAGGATGAGCCCGCCTATATCAGGAAAAAACGAGAAACAGAAATTTAGAGCAAAATGTTTTGTTCATTCACGTGAAAATTTTAATTACCGCCGGTCCCACCCGGGAATGGCTTGACCCGGTCAGATTCATCAGCAATCCGGCCACCGGACGATTAGGCTATCTTCTGGCGGCCGAAGGCAGAAAGCGCGGTCACGACATTATCCTGGTCAGCGGTCCGACCCGGCTTGAACCGCCGGCCGGCGTGGTCTTTGTCCCGGTGGAGAGCGCCCGGCAGATGGAAGAAAAAGTTCTGCAAGTTTTTCCCGAAGTGGATTGCCTTTTTATGACGGCCGCGGTAAGCGACTGGCGGCCCCGATTCCGCCGCAACAAGATTAAACACAAAAAAGGAATCAAGCTGACCCTTTTTCCCAATCCGGATATCCTTTCCGTCTGTGGAAAGAATAAAAGACCGGACCAGGTTTTAATCGGTTTTGCTTTGGAAACCAGGAATCTGATTGAGGAGGGAAAAAGGAAAATGAGGGAGAAACGGTTGGATTACATTCTGGTGAACGACCCGAATTTCTTCGGAAAAGAAAAAGGGAGACACGCCTCCTTGTTTATTTCGCGGAAAGGAAAAGTTATCGATTTGTCAAACTATTCCAAGGAGGATATCTCCCGTTTTCTCTTTGACCACTGCCTAACTATTTGCAACAACCCTTCTTCGCTTTCTTAACCGGTTTCTTGGCTGTTTTTTTGACGACTTTTTTTGCCACTTTTAAATCACCTCCCTTATTGTTTTGCTCGTTGTATTTTTTAATTGGTTTTTTAGCGTCAAACGCTTTTTCCAATATTTTTACTTCTTCTTCTTAGCTGTTTTCTTGGCTGCTTTTTTTGCTTTCTTGGCCACCGGTATCACCTCCTTTTTTTTGAAAAATGAAAAATGATTGCGTTTATTTCCAGAAAACAACAAACAGGTTTCACTTCTGGTACATAGTAAAACATATATCAAAACATTTGTCAAGTTTTTTTTTGTGTGTTAAAATAAATCGCAGTTAATTTTTTCTTAACCATCGGAGGTATCATGCCTGATTTTGAAGTTAAAGACATAAAACTGGCGTCGGAAGGCGTCCGCCGCGTTGAATGGTCCGGCCGGGAGATGCCGGTGTTGTTTTCCATCCGCGAGCGTTTTGAAAAAACAAAACCATTGGCTGGCCGGCGCATCGGAGCCTGCCTGCACGTTACCTCCGAAACCGCAAACCTGGCGATTACTTTACAGGCCGGAGGCGCCCGGGTTTATTTGTGCGCTTCCAACCCGTTAAGCACCAACGACAGCGTTGCCGCGGCGCTGGCCCAGGAATACGGCGTCGCTGTTTTTGCTTTTCGCGGAGAAGAAAGGGATGATTACTACCGTCATCTTTCCTCGGTCCTGGAGGCAAAGCCGGAAATACTGATGGATGACGGCGCCGACCTTATCAGCGCGGCGCATCAGAAGGATGAAGCTTT
>JAHJUB010000049.1 GCA_018829455.1 Candidatus Omnitrophota bacterium | reverse complement strand
TGGAAGCCGCCTGTAATCTGGCGGCTCAAGTCATCCGGCAAAAAGATACCGAGATTGCCGGATTACGGGAAGAGCTGACCGACCTGAAGGCGGAATCTACCGGGGAAAAGGAGGAGATTTACAAGCCCAACCGCCGGAAACCAAAAGGAGGCAGAGTCGGCGCTCCGGTAGGCCATCCGGGAGGAACCCGAAAGAAACCGGCCCGGGTTGATAAACAGGTGCGCGTTTACCTCAAGAAGTGCCCCCACTGCAACGGAAGGGTAAAGAGGTGCCAAGGCGAACACTCTTTTTCCGATCACACCCAGGAAGATATTCAAATCATAACGGTGGTTACCAGCTACCGCCATTACAAGTACTACTGCAAAAAATGTCGGAAACAGGTCACGGGCATCGGTGAAAAAGAAATACCCAAAAGTTATTTAGGGCCGGAGGCGGTAACCGCTTCCGGCATTCTCCATTATGCAATCGGCCTTCCCTACAACAAGATTACCGATATTTACCGGTCTCTTTTTGGTTTTCCGATTACCACCTCCGCCTTGATTGATATGGACAAAAGGATAACCCCCAAAGGCCTGTTTCTTTATTCCCAATTGGAGGAAAAGATTAAAGAATCATCGGTCAGTTACACCGATGAGACCGGCTGGAGGGTGGATGGGGTTAACCACTGGCTCTGGCATGCCGGAAATAAAGAGACCGGCTCTCTTTACCGGATCAAAGCAAGCCGGGGACATCAGGTGGCGGAAGATATGCTGGGAGAAAATTACCAGGGGGCGCTGGTCTCCGATTGTTTTAGCGCGTATAACCTCGTTAATGCTTCCGCCAAACAGAAGTGCCTGGCCCATCTTTTCCGGGACATTGAAAAGATTACCAAAATCTATCCCCACGATCCGGAAACTATTGCCTTCTCAGTCAACTTAGAAAATATCCTGCGGGAGGGTCTGGATTTAAAGAAAGGCTATCAAGCGGGGAAATATACGGAGCAGAAATTACAGGAGGGAAGAATACGACTGGAGGATACACTTTCCGCCGTTACCAGCCGGGTCTTATCAAAGAGGAAGGCAGAGGCCTTGCGGAAAAGGTTTGTTTCCCACCAGGACGAAATCTTTACCTTCCTTTCCCGGCCAGAGGTGGAGCCTACCAATAATTTTGCGGAAAGGCAAATCAGGCCGGCGGTGGTAATGCGTAAGAATACCGGCGGCAGCCGCTCCAGCGGCGGCGCCGAAAGACTGGCGGTGATGATGAGCCTGATTCAGACGGAGAAACTACAAGGCAAAAACCCCAAAGACCTGCTTCTTTCTCTGGTTTTAGACAACCAGCCGACCACCGGTCCGCCCTGAATCAAGAATTTTCGGGTATAATAGAAAGGGTGGATATCCAGATAGAAAACCTTTCTCTCCAAGAGTTAGCGGAATTACACGACAGAATTGCCCGCCGGATTTGGGAACTGCATCAGACAAAACTCTCTGAGAAGTTAGGGGAATTTCAAATCGGAGACCAGGTCAGCTTTCAACAGGAAGGCAGAGAAATTACCGGCATCGTCATCCGGGTTAACCGGAAGAGTTTAAGTATCAGAAGCCAGGAAGGTTATTGGTATGTGCCTCCCTGGGCGGTGACAAAAGTTTCTTGATTGTGCGGATGGTTTAATGGACTTGCGGATCAATCACGGTAAGGATTTGCCGATTTACAGACTATTTGAGGCTAATATGTTACGTGCTTTCTTCATCTTCCCCCTTTTTACTGGCTGTCCCTATGTGCTAAAACACACCTATCGGGACTGTCCAGTTTTTGGGGAAGACTTCACCCCAGACACCGATTGGTTTTGATTTGGCAACCTATGATCGTGCCCCGCGCCTTTTCCGAAGAAATAAACCAGCCCTTCAGGGTCTTTCCGTCCCGTGTCTGAAAAATGACCTCCTGACTTCCGAGACCCAGGTCCGCCGGCCTGAGAATAACGGGCATTCTTTTTGGTTTGAGCGAAAGAAAGCCGGTTACCGCCACCGTTCCCAGCACGATTAGAAAAAAATCAATCAGAACCCTTACCCAGATCTTCTTCATTCCTAAGAGTGAGCCGATAACGTTTGCTTTCAGCACACCGGGAACCTTTTACAACCCCGCGTTATTCTTATTCCACCAGTCGCGCCACGGCGACTGCTCTTTTCCGAAATTCTGGCCGGTTATCCTGATTAAGGCGTGAACCGCATACAACTGCACCACGGAATTCTGGTCATTCAAAAGCGCCAGCAAAGGCTCCACCGCATTCTTATCCTTCAACTTTCCCAGCGCTTCTGCGACCGACGCCCGGACATACGGTTCCGAGTTGTTTAATTTGACAATCAAGGGGTTTACCGCGCAGATATCTTTTAGCTCTCCTAACGACCAGGCCGCCGCCCACTGAACATTGACATTTCCGTCTGCAAGGGCGGAAATTAACGGCTGAACCGCCCGGGCGTCATTGGTCCCGCCCAATCCGGCCGCAGCACTGTAACGTGTGCCGGAATCGCTATCCTTTAGCAAAATAAGCAGTGGTTCTACGGCCGGGGCGCCTGTCTTTCCAAGCGCCGCCGCCGCAATCATTCTAACGTCCGGGTCCTCTTTTCTTAAAAAAACAAGCAACGGCGCCACCGCCGGCTCGCCAATTTTACCCAGGGCCTCCGCGGAACCTCTCTGTAAATAAACGTCTTTATCCATAAGGGTAACCAGCAGGGGTTTAACCGCCGGCTCGCCGATTTTGCCCAGGGCCGAAGCGACATTTATTCGGAAAGGATAATCCGTGCTTTTTAACAACTCAACCAGTGGTTGAACCGCCGGTTCGCCAATTTTACCCAACGCTTCAATCCCGGCCGTCTGAACGCTCCGGTTTGAATCCTTCAAGAGAACAATCAAGGGTGAAACCGCGCGTCTCTCTCTTGCTTCACCCAAAAAATAAGCGCTGTTCTGACGGAGACGTATGTCTTCATCCTTTAACAAAAAAAGCGCCGGTTCAACAATTCGGCTGTCCTTAGTTAAAACCAGCAACTGAAAGGCCTCCAGCCGAACCGCCGGGTCTTTATCCTTGAGGAGCGCAATCAGGGGTTCAACGGTTGGTTCGCCGATTCTCTTCAACGCCTGCACCGCAGCAACCCTGATGTTTTCGTTTTTATCCTTCAGGGCGCCGGCTAACGGCTCGGCCGCCGCCGGCCCGATCTCCACCAGGGAGTTGATTGCCTGCATCCGAACCTCAAGTTTCTGGTCGTTGCCCAACGCAATCAAGGGCGCGATTGCGCGCACGTCTTTAATCGTGCCTAATATTTCAGCCGCATTTTTGCGCATCACCGCATTCTTATCCTTCAAAGCTTTAATCAGATAGGGAACAGCCGGTTCGCCGATCTTCTCCAGTTTTTCGGCCGCAACCAATTGAACCGCCAGGCTCCGGTGTTTCAGTTTTTGAACCAGACCGCCGATACTATCTTTTGGTTCTTCTGGTATCCTTGGTCTTTCTGGCGCTGGCGCCGGTTCTGCTGGCGGCGTTTGCCCTGATTTATTTATAGATGGAAATCTGATTGTTGGTTCAACAGATTTCCTCGCTCTCGCTACGGCTAACACGATGGCGATAATGATGATTATGATTATAATCACGATCACCGCGCTGTTATTTTTCTTTTTTCCCGGTACTTTTTGTAAATCCATCGGGTCACCTCCAAAATCAATTTTTACGTTAAAATTGTTATTCCGTTTGCATTAGATGAATATATCTTATCACTTTGCCTGAAAAAAGGTCAAAAAGTAAATTTGACAGGACTGGGCAAAAAATATAATATAATTGCAGGGGATATAGTTACCAAATCCTGAAATAGGCTGCAAATTTCAGCGGGAAGATGATATGGAAAAAGCGAAAAATCAAGAATTAAAAATAAGTCTGGAAAAAATCGTTTTTGCCCTCGTTTCAATCGTGGAATACCCAGACCCTTTTACCGCTGTTCACCAGTCACAGGTGACCCGGCTTGCCTGTGAAATGGCAAAAGAAATGAATCTTCCGGCCGAACAGATAACCGGACTTAGAATCGGTGGAATTCTGCATGATATCGGGAAAATCCGCATCCCACCGGAAATCCTGCTCAACCTCAACCCCTTAAACAAAGTAGAAATGAGCATGATCCAAAGTCACCCTCAGCTGGGTTATGACATTCTCACCGAAGTTGAATTTCCCTGGCCGGTTAAGCAAACAGTGCTTCAGCATCACGAACGAATGGACGGTTCCGGCTATCCGAAGGGTCTTTCCGGCGAAAAAATCATCCTTGAAGCCAGGATTATCGCCGTGGCCGACGTAATGGAAGATATAGTTTCGGAAAGACCTTACCGACCGGGTTTGGGTCTGGATAAAGCCCGGGAAGAAATCTCAAAAAATAGAGGGATTCTGTACGAACCGAAAGCGGTTGATGCCTGCTTAAAACTTTTCAGCAAAAAAGGGTTCAAGTTCGCCGCGGTGTAGACTATAATATTACGGACAACCAACCCTTAAAGAATGAAGATGGAAGAGAAAAAGTTCCGAAAATTAGTAACGGAAGCGATTGACGAATTACCGGATTCGTTTAAAAAAAAGATTGACAACCTCTACGTAGTGGTGGAGAACTTTCCCTCCGGGGAAATACTGAAAGAACAGGGGGTCAAATCCCCCTATTCCATTCTCGGTCTTTACCAGGGCGTCCCCGTAAAGAAAAGGGGCGTATCCTATACCAACGTTTTACCGGACAAAATAACCATTTATCGAAAACCGATTGAATCGCTCGGTAAAGATGCTGCCCAGGTCAAGAAAAGGGTGAAAGAAGTATTCCGGCATGAACTGGGCCATCATTTCGGATTCAGCGAAAAAGAATTAGCAGAATATTGAAAAAAATCAGGTTCGTCTTACGGAACGGCAATTTGGTATTGACAAAAAAAGGACTGCAGATGATAATAAATAGGATAATGAAGCGAAAAAAAATACTTTCACCGGAAGAAGTTCTTAACGCAAAAGTTGTGGTAAACACGGCGGTCCGTACGGAGGAAAAGGGGAAAGAATTGATTATCGTCGTTTCCCGAAAAAAATCCTTCTTCGTAAACCTGCTTTCTTTCGTACTGGTGGTCCCACGGGAAAAAAAGGTGGTGCTGGACGAGCTGGGCGCCGAAGTTTATCGCGACTGCCGGCAGAACCTTCCGGTATCGGAAATTGTGGCCAATTTCAAGAAGAGGCACAACGTTTCTGAAGATTACAGCCGCCAGAGCGTAATGATTTACTTAAAAACGCTTGCCCAACGCTCTATTGTCGGGTTTTTAATCACCGAGGAGTCAAAAAATGGCTAAGAAAATCGGCAAGCAGCTTTCTCTACCCAAAAGCGAGGCTTTCAAAATGAGCGTACGTAACATCAGGATTCGTTTTGGACGGGCGCTGGTTGTTTCTTCCAGCGTGTTTCTGGGCGTGGCTTTTTTGATGTCAATCCTCACCAGCAGTACCATCACTTCCGCGCTCCTCAAAAACGGTCCGGAGGCGATCCAACTCAGCCTTTCAGCCACTGCTTCCGATTCCCTGGCCCGCAATATCTGGCTGGTAAGCCTTTCGCT
>JAHJUB010000048.1 GCA_018829455.1 Candidatus Omnitrophota bacterium | reverse complement strand
TACGACGGGCAAAAGATGAGTTTTCAATGGGGAATATCCTGTTTTCATTAAGATACTTTTATAAACCGCTAATGCCGGAAACGGAGAGCAGAGATATAAGTAAAGACTTATAATTTTCGTAACGGAATTAAACATAAGATTATTTGTGCGTTTATGCGGCCGTTTAGTTTTTCTTTCAAGCGGGGGCGTCTATTTAAGGCGCGGCCCTGAAAGTTTATCCGCCGAAGCCAGTTTTTGGCGTAGGGCGGAGAGTCGCACTACGTTGGGATAATTATGGAACGCTTTGAACACGTCTTAAACGAGGCGAAGAAACAGCGGTCCGGATTCCTGAGCAAGGTCTTCGGAAGTAAGAGCGAGCGGGACATCAAAAAGATGCTGCCGCTCCTGGCCGCGGTCTGCGACCGGGAACCCGCCGCGCGCGAACTGCCGGACGACCGCCTGGCCGCCAGGACCGCCGAGTTCCGGGAGCGGCTGGCGCAGGGCGCGTCCCTGGAGGACATCCTGCCGGACGCCTTTGCGGTAGTCCGGGAAGCGGCCCGCCGGCGTCTGAACATGCGCCATTTTGACGTCCAGATTTTAGGCGGCGTTGCGCTCTACCGGGGCGCCATCGCCGAAATGGTCACCGGCGAAGGAAAGACCCTGGTGGCAACCCTGGCCCTTTATTTGACCGCGCTGGAAGGAAAAGGGGCGCACCTGGTGACCGTAAACGACTACCTTGCCCGGCGCGACCGCGCCTGGATGGGCCCGGTTTACGAATCCCTGGGATTAACCGTGGGCGCGATTCAGCACGAAAGCAGAAAAGAGGAGCGCCAGGCCGCTTACAATTCCGACATTACTTACGGGACCAACAACGAGTTCGGTTTTGACTACCTGCGCGACAACATGGTCCTGCGGAAAGAGGACCGGGTGCAGCGGGAACTCCACTACGCCATCGTGGATGAGGTGGACAGCATTTTGGTAGATGAAGCGCGCACGCCTTTAATCATCTCCGGCCCCGCGGAAGAGTCAACCTCTCTTTACTACCAGGTGGATAAGATTGTCCCGCGGCTGGAAAAGAACAAGGACTTCGCAGACGAAGAGAAGACCAAGTCGGTTTACCTGACCGAAGACGGCATCCGCCGGGTGGAAAAACTTTTAGGCATAGACAACCTGTACGACCAGAATCACATCAAGATGGTCCACCACATCCAGCAGGCGCTCCAGGCCCACATCCACTACCGGCGGGACAAGGAATACCTGGTTAAAGACAACAAAGTGGTGATTGTGGATGAGTTCACCGGACGGATGATGGAGGGCCGGCGGTTTTCCGACGGGCTCCACCAGGCGCTGGAGGCGAAAGAGGGCGTTAAGATTGAAGCGGAAAACCAGACCCTGGCCACCATCACCTTTCAGAACTATTTCAAAGCATATAAACGGCTCGCCGGCATGACCGGCACCGCAATCACCGAAGACGTTGAGTTTAAAAACATCTACAATCTGGATGTGGTTACCATCCCGCCCAACCGCCCCTTAATCCGGCTGAACAACCCGGACGCCATTTACAAAACATCCCGCGAGAAGTTTGAAGCGGTTGCCAACGACATAGAAGCGCTCTATCGTAAAGGACAGCCGGTCCTGGCCGGTACCGTATCAATTGAAAAATCCGAACTCCTATCCCGCATCCTGACCCGGCGCAACATCCCCCACCAGGTCCTCAACGCTAAACACCACGAAAAAGAAGCGTCCATCGTTTCGGAAGCCGGGCGCAAATTCAAGGTTACCATCGCCACCAACATGGCGGGACGGGGAACGGATATTGTTCTGGGCGGTTCTCGCGCCGAAGGGGAGCCGTGGACGGAAGAACACCAACGGTTGGCGGCGCTGGTAATTGAAGAATACCCAACCGTGGACCCGGAACAACTAAAAGGGAAGACCATAGAAGCGCTTGAAGTAATCCGGGCCGGCGGCCTGCACATCGTCGGGACCGAACGACACGAAGCGCGCCGCATTGACAATCAGCTGCGCGGCCGCAGCGGCCGCCAGGGCGACCCGGGCAGTTCCCATTTTTATCTTTCCCTGGAGGACGAACTGATGCGCCTCTTCGGCTCCGAGCGGCTGTTGGGGATAATGTCGGCCCTGCCGGAAGGGGAGTTAATTTCACACCCGTTGATTACCCGGCTAATTGAAAATGCTCAGCGTCGGGTTGAGGGACAAAACTTTGAGGTTAGAAAACAACTGTTGGATTTTGACAACGTAATGAACGAACAGCGCCAGGTTACCTACCAGATGCGCAACCAGGTTCTTGAGGGGCAAGACCTTTCCGGCCACTTCCAGGACTTAATCTTAGAAGAACTTCTGGCCGGCCTAGACCGTTATTTCCCGACCGCGGCGCGTCCGGAAGGATGGGACAAGACCGAGTTCAACCGCTGGTTTGAAGCCACCTTCCGGTTTCCTCCGGTTGAGCCGACGGACCTGGAATTAACCGCCCGCAGAGAGGCCCTGGCCGAACAACTGGCTGATGCGGCCTGGCGGTTTTATCTGACGAAACGTTCCGCGGTCCCCGCGGAATACGCAGACCAGGTGGAGCGGTACTTTTTTCTTTTTGTGGTGGACGGTTGCTGGAAGTCGCACCTTTACGACATGGACCACCTTCGAGAAGGTATTTCTCTGCGCGCCTACGGTCACCAGGACCCTTTGGTAGCATATAAAAGCGAGGGGTTTGCCCGCTTCGCCCAGATGCAGGAGGAGATGCGGCGCCAACTGATAACCCGCCTCTTCTCGGTTGAGGTGTCCGCTCCGGAAACCGGGCCGCGGCCGGTCACCCCGCAAGCGGTGCTGACGCCGTCCTCTTTTCAACACGGAGAGTTTTCCGCCTTCGCTCCTCAAGGCGAGCTACGGCGGACGCAGTCCGCCTTCGGCCAGCCGCGCCGACCAGACTCCGGGCCAACAACCGCGTCGCTGCCGCCCCAGAGAAACCAGGCGTCTGCGGCGCCCGCTGAGCCCATCCACGTTGGTCCAAGGGTCGGTCGGAACGACCCCTGTCCCTGCGGCAGCGGCAAAAAATATAAACGCTGCTGCGGTTCAAAAGCAAATTAATTGGACGCTGATTTTCGCAAGATTTACGCAGATAAAGATTTTGCTTAAGAATTACTTTTACTCCTTATCTGGTTGTTTCTGCGCTTATCTGCGTCCCAAAAAATTTCTGTGTAACCAAGTTGATTTGACATCTTTTTTGTTTAAGTTTATAATTTTAGTTCACCCCTAAAAACAGATTCGCAAAACACCCTGTGCAAAACCTGTTAGTTCCCGCTTAATTCCCGGTTGGTAACTTATGGAAAAACCCTTAGATTTCAACAATCCGCTCCATTCTGACGCCCTCTGGCTTGAAGCGCTCAATTTTGTGAAAGGCCGGATGGACCAGGCCACCTTCAACCTCTGGCTGGAACCGCTCAAACCCTCCGCTCTTCAGGATAATGCGCTGGTAGTGGAAGCGCCCGATTCTTTTTCGGCGAGCTGGGTGCAGAACCACTACGGGGCCGAAATTGTCGCCGCGCTCCAGTCGCTGAACCCGGCCGTAAGCCGGGTGGTTTTTGTGGCAAAAGACGTGTCCGCCGCAGGTTTAGCTACGCCAAAGGCGTATCCGCCTCCGGCGGAGAAGGCGGAGACCGGCGGCAACGCCAAGGCGGAACGGAGAGAACCCCGCCGGGTGGATTCAACCCGTCGGACCAGGCCCGGAAACAACCTCAACCCGCTTTATACCTTTGACAATTTTATTATCGGTGAAAACAACCGGCTGGCGCACGCCGCGGCTCTTTCCATTTCCCAGTCTCCCGGGACCGCCTATAACCCGCTCTTTATTTACGGCCAGGTCGGCGTCGGGAAAACCCACCTGATGCAGGCGGTTGGAAACTTCGCAAAAACCCAGGCCGACTTTCACGTAGTCTATCTCTCCAGCGAGCAGTTTTTAAATGAATTCATAGACAGCCTTTTAAACAAAAACACCGCCGCCTTCCGGAACCGGTTCCGCGACCTGGACCTTCTTTTAATTGACGACATCCAGTTTATCGGCGGAAAAGAAGAGACCCAGCGGGAGTTTTTCCACACCTTCAACACCCTCCACGACTACCACAAACAGGTTGTTCTTTCTAGCGACCGGCCGCCCAAAGAACTTAAAAATCTTGAGCGCCGCCTGGTGTCCCGTTTTGAGTGGGGCCTGGTTGTTGACATTCAACCGCCGGACCTGGAAACCCGAATTGCTATTATTGAAAATAAAGCGCGTCTGAAAAATTTCCCGCTGGCAAAAGAGGTTGCCTTTTGTTTGGCGGAAAAAGTTGAGGGCAACGTGCGCTCTTTGGAGGGCGCCCTGACCAAACTGATTGCCTGCGCCGGTCTCTACAACAAAAGTGAGGTGGATGTTGCGTTCACCGAAAACATCCTGAAGGATTTATTCCAAAACGAAAACAATAAACCCAAGGTTGATATCGCCACCATCCAGGAATGGGTCAGCCGATATTATAATATTAAAATCTCGGAGTTGAAGGGTGACCGGCGCCAACAGTCTCTGGTTGCGCCAAGACAAATCGCCATATATTTATCGCGAAAATTAACCGGCGCGTCCCTACCCCAAATCGGTGAAGGGTTTGGCGGCAAAAACCACACCACCATCCTCTACACCTGTCGAAAAGTTGAGGATAAAATGAGTAAGGATGTTAATTTCAAAGAAGAAGTTGAGCGGGTGTTGTTAAAATTTAAGGGCGACCTAAACGACAATTAACAGTTTATTTTAAGGAAAAATGTTTTTTGTAGCGCGGTTTTTGGGTGTTTTTTAAAAGTTATCAACAACCACTATTACTATCACTAATTTTTTATAATAAAATATATAGTAATACTCGTATTTAAAACAGGGGGGTAAATGGAGATAAAGATTCAAAAAAGGGATTTGTTGTCTATTTTAAATAAAGTGTCTGGTATTTTAAGTCCAAAACCAACACTACCGGTGCTCAATCATATTTTAATTGAGGCGGGTAAGGATGGTTTAGTTGTAACTGGAACCGATTTAGAATTAAACATAAAAATCAACAAAGAAATCGCTGTTTTAAAAGAAGGGAAGGTTTTAACGCCCGGCCGGAAGTTGTTGGAGGTTGTACGTGAGTTTCCGGAGGCGGAGATAGGTCTTTATAGTGAAAAAGAAAACCGCCTGCGCATTTCTCAGGGAAAAATAATTTTGAATCTGGTCGGTTTACGGGTTGACGACTTTCCCTTAACTCCTAAAATTAAAAATCCGGTTCAATTTAAAATAGCCGCCGGCAATTTAAAAAAAACCATAACCCACACCCGGCCGGTGGTTGTTTTTGATGAAAACAAACCAAACCTTTCCGGAATATTTTTTACCACCGAAGACGGTTGGTTGACAACCGTTACCACAGACACCCGGCGATTAGCCCGACACAAAACCAAAACAAACCTTTCCACCGATATTAAATTTATCCTGCCGATTAAAACAGCCGACGCCATAAAAGGTTTATGGGAAGAAGGGGTGGAGTTAGACGTAAACCTGGGAACCAACCAGATTATCTTTTCCGGAGCCGGCCTGGTTTTAACCAGCCAAATCATTGAAGGAGAGTTTCCAGATTACAACACCGTTATTCCTAAAGAAGAAGACCTGTCTGGCGCCACCATACCTTTGCCGGCGTTTGTTTCAACCCTGCGCCGGATTAAGCAGGTTGTTTCCTCCGGGAAGAACCTGGTGCGGCTGGACGTAAGAAAAAACAACTTAAAGGTTTCCGGTGAAACCGCCGGCGTTGGAGAGGGCGCGGAAGAGGTGGATATTTCCTATCAAGGAGAGCCGGTTGCCCTTAATTTCAACCCAGACTACCTGCTTGAGGGAGTTAAGAACCTGGAGGGGGAAGAGACGTTCTTTTTCGGCTTAAACCATAATCCGGAAAAACCAAGTCTAATTAGGTCCCTGAAGAGCGCCGACTACCTGTATTTAATTATGTCGATGCACCTATAAAAAAAGAGGTTGTGAAGCAGTGGAAAAAATCGGCGACATTATCAGCCGGGTTTTAAAAAAAGAAACCCGTTTTTGCGAAGAGAAGGATTACCTGTCTCTGTGGGAAGAGGTTGTTTCAAAGGAAACAAGACGACACGCCCGGGCGACGGTTGCAAACGAAAAGATGCTTGTCTGGGTGGACAATCCGACCGCCCACCACCAGCTTTTTTTACAAAAAGAAAAGATTGCGGCTGAGTTTAGCAGTCGAGGTCTGAGGCTAAAAGAGATAATCATAAAACAGGCGCAGGTGAACAGGGGGGAAAATGTTTCAAGGTTCAATCGTAGCGCTGGTCACGCCGTTTAAGGCCGGGAAGATTGACGAAAGAAGTTTTGGAGACCTGATTGAGTGGCAGATTAAAGAGGGAACCGACGCAATTCTTCCCTGCGGCTGTACCGGAGAGTCGGCGACGCTTTCCATGGAAGAACACCAGCGGTTGGTGGCGTTGGCGGTGGAAGTGGTGGCGGGTCGGAGGCCGGTAATCGCCGGCGCCGGCTCCAACAACACCGCCGAAGCGCTTCAGCTTACCAGGCACGCCAAGAACGCCGGCGCAAACGCAGTCCTGATTATTACCCCCTACTACAACAAACCCACGCCGGCCGGTCTTCTACTCCACTATTCCACTATTGCCGAGGCGGTTGATATACCGATTATCCTGTATAACGTTCCCTCGCGAACCGGCGTTTCCCTTCTGCCGGAGACGGTTGCCGAACTTTCCCGGAGACCAAACATCGTGGCAATTAAAGAAGCTTCCGGAAGCCTGGACCAGGTAAGCTCCATAAAAAACTTGTGTGGAATTACGGTCCTCTCCGGAGACGACTCCCTAACCCTGCCGATAATGGCGGTGGGTGGCGCTGGCGTAATTTCGGTTGCCGCAAACGTCATACCGAAAGGGGTTGCTGGGTTGACGCATGCTTTTCTATCCGGCGACCCGGAGAAGGCGAAAAAACTACACTACCAACACTACCCTTTGTTCCGGGCCATCTTTTACGAAACCAACCCCATCCCGGTCAAAACAGTTCTGGCCTGGATGGGCAAGATCGCGCCGGAGTGGCGGCTGCCCTTGTGCGCCATGACCAAAGAGAACGAGGCTCGGCTGCGCAAAGTCGTCGAGAAGGCCGGGTTGATTTAACAACGCAACACTGCGAGACCTGAAATTCAGGACGCAGATGTACGCAGAAACAGCAGGATAATGCGAATTCTTTAGAGCAATTTTTAGTAATTCTATAAGAAAAATTTTGTGATGTTTTATCTGCGGTAATCAGCGGTAATCTGCGTCCAGGAGAGGTTTTAATATGTGGTGGCAAAAAAGAAAAATGGCGCTCGTCCCCTCCAGGCAAAAGGTGGAGGTAAAAGCCGAGTCCTGGTCAAAGTGCCAGGGCTGCGGGGCCAACCTATACGAAAAACGGTTGCAGGAAAACCTCTGGGTTTGTCCCCGGTGCCAGTTTCACCACCGCCTTACCGCGCTTCAGCGTATCGCCGTCACTCTGGACGAAAATTCTTTTAAAGAGAGGGACGCAACCATGCAGTCCGGCGACCCGCTCTCTTTTTCGGCGGTGAAGACCTATCAGGACAAGGTCCGCGAAGACCAGGAAAAGACCGGGCTTTTGGATGCGGCGGTTTCCGGTGAGGGAACTATATCTGGTTGCAAGGTAGAAATTGTGGTGATAGACAGCCGGTTTATGATGGGCAGCATGGGTTCGGTGGTTGGAGAAAAGGTGGTGCGGGCCGCGGAGCGAGCCCAGACGAACCGCGTCCCGCTGGTTATTTTTTCGGCCAGCGGTGGCGGAGCGAGAATGTATGAAGGGATGTTTTCTTTGATTCAGATGGCGAAGACTTCGGCGGCGGTCGGCCGGCTGGCCGAGGCAGGCGTACCTTACGTCTCTGTTCTGACCGACCCGACCATGGCCGGCGTGGCGGCCAGTTTTGCGTTTTTGGGTGACTTTATGGTTGCGGAACCCGGCGCCCTGATCGGGTTTACCGGGCCGCGCGTCATTGAACAGACCATCCGGGCCAAGCTCCCGGCCGGATTTCAGCGTTCGGAGTTTCTGTTTAAAAAAGGAGCGCTTGACCAGGTCCTGCCCCGCCGGGAAATAAGACCGTTTCTGGCCCGCCTCCTGTCGTTGTTCCCGTCCTGAATAGAAAAGGGAAGAAAAGGGGGACACCATACTCTTTTCATGTTTTTTCCTTTTAAGAATGTCGGTTTTGTGAAAAAAGTATGGTGTCCCCCTTTTCCCCTTTTCCCATGGACAAACCAACCTGGCTGAAAAAGCGGATTTTGGCAAGCGCGGAGATTAAAGAAACTGAGTCGGTGGTTGCCGATTTTGGTTTGCATACCGTTTGCTCTTCGGCGCTTTGTCCGAACCGTTCGGAGTGTTTTAACCGCAAAGTCGCCACGTTCCTGATTCTGGGAAACATCTGTACCCGGAGGTGCGCTTTTTGTGGAGTCGCCGGCGGCATACCCGCAGCGGTGGATGAAAGCGAACCGGGGCGGGTAGCGCAAGCAATAACCCGGTTAGGATTAGAATACGCAGTCATTACCTCGGTGACGCGGGACGATTTGCCAGACAGGGGCGCGGCCGTTTTTGCCACAACGCTGGCCGCAATCCGCAGAAGAACGCCGCACACCCGGGCGGAAATTCTGACCCCGGATTTTGACGGCCGGCGGGAATTGTTGAAGGTGGTCTTGGCGGAAAAGCCCCTGGTCTTCAACCACAACCTGGAGACCGTTCCCCGGCTCTACCCGACGGTGCGGCCGCAGGCTTCTTATCAGACCAGCCTTGGTTTGCTTCGGGCGGCCAAAGAAGAGGGGGCGGCGTTTACCAAGAGCGGTTTGATGCTCGGTCTGGGCGAGGAGAAGGAGGAGGTGCTGGACGCGCTCTCCGACCTCCGGAGCGTTGGCTGTGACATATTAACGCTGGGCCAGTACCTGAGGCCGAGCGAAAAGAACCGGCCGGTGGCGCGTTACGTAACGCCCGAGGAGTTTGAAGATTATAAAGAAATTGCCGAACGGCTGGGTTTCAAGGCCTGCGCCAGCGGTCCTTTTGTCCGCAGTTCCTACTTTGCCGCCGACCTGTTTAAACAAACGCGCGCTTTACGCTAAAAGCGGTCATCGGCTATAATAATAAACCACAGGTAATGCCAAAAATAAAACGATAAAAAATGAACCGCAGAGTTCGCAGAGACCGCAGAGAGATATGAAGCAAGGAAAAAACTTAAAGAAATAACGGTTAATAATCTTTAGTAGTTCTCTGCGTACTCCGCGTGCTCTGCGGTTAAGTTTTGACAATACTAAACCACAGAACAGGGAGGGGTGCAAATGGAAGTAAAATTACCGGAGATGGGCGAAGGAATTGAGGAAGCCAGCGTTTCTTTCTGGTACAAGAAGGTCGGCGACGCCGTAAAAGAAAGCGAAGACCTGGTGGAACTAACCACGGAAAAGACCAGCTTTAACCTGCCGGCACCGACCTCCGGAACGGTGAAACAGATTAGCGTCATAGAAGGCGACAAAGTAAAAGTCGACCAGGTGCTGGCCGTAATCGAATGATTAACTGCAAGTCGGAACGGATTGCCGGTCTTCCGCCGTATATCTTTGAGCGGATAAGCCGGCTTAACGCCCAGGCGCGGGCCGAAGGCCGCGACGTGATCGATTTGGGCATGGGTAACCCGGACCTACCGGCGCCACCCCACGTCGTCGCTAAATTGAAAGAGGCGGTCGACGAACCCGGGGTACACCGCTATTCTGCTTCAAAGGGAATCGGTGTTTTGCGCCAGGCGATTGTTAGGCGGTACGCAAAACGTTTTGATGTTTCGCTTGACCCGGAAAAAGAAGCGGTGGTGGTTATCGGCAGCAAGGAAGGCCTGTGCCACTTCGCCTCGGCTGCCTTTAACGCGGGCGAATCCATTCTGGTGCCAAACCCCAGCTACCCGGCTCACTATTTCCCGTTTCACATCGTCGGCGTAAGGACACAGGACATGCCGTTGCGGGCGGAGAATAATTTTTTGCCGGATTTGGCCAAAATTAATCTCAAGGTTGAACCCAAGCCAAAAGCCATGCTCCTTTCTTTTCCCCACAACCCTACCACCGCGGTGGCCGGTCTTGATTTTTTGAAAGAAGCGGTCGATTTTTGCCGCCGGAACAACCTTTTTCTTATCCACGACCTGGCTTACGGAGAACTGGTTTTTGACGGGGGCACCGCACCCAGTATCTTGCAGGTGCCGGGGGCAAAAGAGATAGCGATTGAATTCTATTCCTTGTCCAAGACTTACAACATGGCCGGTTGGCGGGTTGGTTTTGCGGTGGGTAACGAAGAGCTGGTCGGCGCACTGGTGAAGTTGAAAAGTTACTACGATTACGGTGTTTTCACGCCGATACAGATGGCGGCCGTTGCCGCCCTGAACGGTCCCCAGGAATGTGTGGTCCAGACACGACAGACGTACCAGAAGCGCCGGGACGTACTGGTTTCGTGTTTGAAAAAAATTGGTTGGGACGTGCCGCTTTCCCCGGCCACGATGTACCTCTGGGCGCCCCTGCCGGAAAAACTACGGATGATGGGGTCGCTGGCTTTTGCCACCCTTTTGTTGGAAAAGGCGGACGTAGCTGTTTCGCCGGGCGTTGGCTTTGGTCAATACGGCGAAGGTTTTGTGCGAATTGCCCTGGTGGAGAATGAACAGCGTTTGCGTCAGGCGGCGCGCAACATTGCAAAAATATTATAATGAACCTGAAGTTGTCTCAGCGGATAACCAACCTCGTTCCTTCCGCAACCCTGGCGGCCGGCCGGAAGGCAAAAGAACTTCAAGACCGTGGGGTTAAAATTCTTAATCTTTCGGTGGGCGAACCGGACTTTCCGGCGCCAACTGAAGCGAAAGAAGCGGTTATCGCTGCGGTTAGGGATAATTTTAGCCGGTACACGGACAGCCGGGGAATTCTGGCCTTGCGGGAAGCGATCTGCCGGCGGGCCAGGGAAGACACCGGGCTTATTTATGGGGTCAACCAGGTTATCGTTTCCTGCGGCTCCAAGCACACCCTCTACAACCTCTTCCAATCTTTGTTAGACCCGGGCGACGAGGCGCTTATCCCGGCGCCTTATTGGACCAGTTATCCGGAGATGGTGAAACTGGCTGACGGCGTTCCGGTTTTTGTGCCGGCCGGAACGGACCTGAAAGTGAAGCCCGAAAACCTGGAGCGGTTTTTTACAAATAAAACCAGATGTCTGATTATCAACAGCCCCAACAACCCTTCCGGCGTGGTTTACACAAAAAAAGAACTGGAAGATATTTCGCGTTGGGTGCGGGATAAAGAGGTTTTAGTTATATCAGACGACGCCTATCAGCGTTTTCTTTATGACGGTCAGTCCTTCTGCAGTATGGCCAGTATCCCCGGGATGGAAGAGCGGACTGTAATCGTCGGCGCCGCATCCAAGACCTACGCCATGACCGGCTGGCGCATCGGCTGGTTTTTAGGGTCCCAGGAATTAGCCGACGCCTGCGCAAAACTCCAGGACCAATCAACCTCAAACCCCTGCTCTTTGAGCCAGGCGGCCGCCGTCGCCGCGCTTTCCGGGAACCAGCAGAGCGTGCAGGAGATGTGCCGGGCGTTTCAAAAGCGCCGGGACCTTCTCTTAAAAATTCTTTCCCCGGTCAAGGAGATTTCCTACCCTTATCCGGCCGGCGCCTTCTACCTCTTTTTCACCCATCCGTCAATCAAGGATTCGGTTGAGTTCGCTTCCCGCCTCCTAAAAGAGGCGCAGGTCGCCCTGGTGCCGGGCAAGGCCTTCGGTATGGAGGGATACCTGCGGCTTTCCTACGCGGTTTCGGAAGAGGTCCTTACGGAAGCAGCCAACCGGCTGGTAAATTATTTTGCCCAAACACATTAAGATGTCATTGCGAGCCCATTCGGTGGGACAGGCGTCTCGCCTGTCCTGTAGTTGGGGCGCGGCAATCTCAATACTGACGCTGTTGCTTTTTTCCCCCCAACGCGCCCCCGCCCAAAACGCCGGTTCGCTTCAATATCAGTTTCAACCCAACCAGACGCTCCGCTACCGGCTGGATTTGCAGCACGAAGTTAAAATGTCCGGGAGCGTTGGCCAGGACCTGCCGGTTGTAACAAAGATTACTTTTCAGGCGTCTGTCCGGATGGTTGAGGTTGATTCCGTTGGCATTACCACGTTTGAGGCGAGGGCTGAGGGGTTCAGCGCCAGGACCACAATCGGTTCCAAAGAAACCGTTTCCCCAGCTTCGGCTGCCGGCCAGACCGTGAAGGTCAGGGTAGGCCCTTTTGGTCTCATGCCCGGGCATGAGGTATCAAGCGGTTCGTCCGGCTTGCCGTGGAACCTTTTCCTGTCCCAGGTCTTTCCAGACCTTACCCGATGCTGGTACCTTGGTCCGGCGGTTTTTAACGGCAAACCATGCGCCAAAATAGGATTTGAGATTAATCAGGGAAAAGGAAGCGGTTTGTTTGCAGAGGGCCATCTGATTTCCGGCGAGACGCAGGGCAGCGTGGATTTGGGATACTCCGCGAAAGGCGCGTTCTCCAGCCGTCTCTCCCTGCTTCCGTAATTTAATTAAAGATTTTGGACGCAGATGTACGCAGAAACAACAAGATAATGCTAAGCGATAATCTCTAGAACATTTCTTAAGCAATTCATATAAATTTTAATATGTATCTGCATTTATCTGCGGTAATCTGTGATAATCTGCGTCCAATTAATTCAAAATGTGGCGATATATAGGCAAACGGTTTCTGCACCTTGTCCCGCTCTTAATCGGGATGACCTTCCTCTCTTTTCTGGTGATGCAACTGGCGCCCGGCGATTACTTCACCAAACTTTCCCTTGACCCGCAGATTTCACCGGAGACCCTGAAATTGATGCGGCAGCAGTTTGGTCTGGGCGCAAACCCGGTAATTCAGTACCTCAAGTGGCTGCGAAACCTTTTCACTCTTAACTTGGGCGTCTCTTTCGTCTACCACATACCGGTTGCCACCCTCATACGAGAGCGGCTGATTAATACCCTGTTCCTTTCTCTGATTACGCTCTTTCTTACCTGGCTGGTCAGCGTGCCGCTGGGCGTGCTGGCCGCAATCAAGGCACACAAGCCGGTGGACAAAATATTCTCGGTCTTTGCTTTCGTCAGCATCTCTATTCCCTCTTTTTTCCTGGCCCTTCTCTTTCTGGTCTTTGCGGCCCGCACCGGCCTCTTTCCGCTGGGCGGCAGCCAGGGCGTCTTTGCCGGAGAACTCTCCGCGCCGCTTCGTTTTGCAGACCGGCTCTGGCACGTAAGTCTTCCGGCCCTGGTTTTGACCATCGTCGGGTTCGGCGGCCTCTTCCGGATAACACGGGCTAACTTTCTGGAGAATCTTGCCGCGCCCTTCGTAACCGCCTTGCGCGGCAAAGGGCTTGCGGAGCGAAAGGTTTTTCACCACGTTCTGCGCAACAGCCTTAACCCTTTAATTACGCTTCTGGGTTACGAACTTTCCGGCCTTCTGTCCGGGGTGGCGCTGGTGGAGATTATCCTCTCCTGGCCGGGGCTGGGGCAGTTGATGCTGGCCGCGGTGATGAGCCAGGACCTCTACGTGATAATGGCTTCGCTCTTCTTCGGCGGGCTGCTGTTGGTGGTGGGTAATCTTTTGGCCGACATTCTTTTGGCGGTTAACGACCCCCGCATCCGATTAGGCTAACTTTTTTCCATCCATAGACCACAAAATCAATTTCCAAAAACCTACCTCCGTCCGCCATAAATAAACCTTGTTTTTATCTCTACGGTAGGAGTTCCAAGCCATCAGATGTTGGGCCGCTAAATCTTCCAGAGCGCAACCATCAATTTCTTTTCGATGAGCGCATGAATGATTATAAAGGTTTGTGATTTGATGGTTTTCCATAAATTACACTTTAGCTGGGGACAACTCGCTCGCCCTAATGCCTCACGTAAGAATCTATACGAAGGATAGATTCCGCCGCCTCACTTAAATTATACACGAAGTCCTCCTGTTTTTGCACTTCCTTCTGTTCTCTCCGCATTCTCTTTTTCGCCACCGAAAGATCAATCAATCTATTCTGGAGTTTTTCCATCTCCCGCTTCAATTGGGCCGGGTTAATCTGGTCGTAGAGACGGGTTAAGGTTTCTTTTGTTCTCTCTGGTATTTCGGGTATTTCCATTACGCGGCGGTAGGGCGTTCTGGGGGCGTCGTATGTCTTTTTGACCTTTGCGCCTACTCGCTCTTTCTTAACCAGTTTTCTCAACGGCTGGAAGTAGTTGGTGTAGAAGGAAAGAAACCGGTAGAGCCGGTTGAGTATTTCCTGTTCCTCCGGAGTGTCATACCGGCGATAACCCACCATTTTTCGGACTACTGAAAAATTCTTCTGCTCCACGTAGCAGTTATCGTTCTTGCGGTAGGAACGGCTTCTGGTGAAGGTGATACTCTCGGCCAGACAGTATTCGTGGAGGGGGTGGTTGATAAATTCACCGCCGTTGTCAGAGTCTATGCCCAGGATGGGGAAAGGAAACCGGCTCCGATGATTTTTCAAGCCCTGAAAGACCCAGATTCGGGCTTTGTTCTTAACCGCTTCTGTCTCTGTCCATCCGGTGAAGATATCGGTGGCGGTCAGCGTCTGGATGTAGAAACCGTCTATGTATCCGCCGTCGTGTCCGACCAGGTCCACTTCAATAAATCCGGGCTTATTTTCATTCCATTCGGAGAAGGTTCTGATTTTTATCTGGCTCTTTAAGAGCAGCCCGGGTTTCGTGGTGGACTTGCCCTTAACCTGCCACTTCTCTCTTTCGCCTTTCAAGAGCCGGTCAATGGTGGCGGCGCTCATCTCAAGAATTTTTTCCCGGATGGCAGGGTTCATTGTAATCTCCCGGAATTTCTCCAAGACCGGCACTATCTCCTTCAGGAAAGGCTTCAGCCTCTTGCCGCAGGGATAGTTAAGGATCCCCCAGACCTTTTTTAAAGGAGGCAGGACGGCTTGGTCGTAAATCCTTAACCTGATTCGCTTCTTCTTGAGTTTCGGGTCTTTTACCAGGACGATCTTGTCCCAGTTCTTAAGGCGCCGGCTGATTTCCCGGTCCCAATTCCGTAGCACATAAGAAGCGTAACACCGGGTGTAACCAAGCGTCTCCGCAAATTCGTCCAGCATCTGCCCCTTTTCTTTCTTCGGCGCTTTCTGGTACCTCTTTGCCACTTCCCTGGTTATAGCTCTTTTTTCGCTCATCGTTAGCCCCATTCACCGCCTCCTTTGGCTCGCCCTCCTTCGCTGAAGCTTCGGCGGGTAAAACCGTAGCGCTTAGCGCGAAGGCGGCCTTTGTTCTGCTTATCTTACCAGAGGCGGTACGTTTTCATATAGATTTCTTAGGTGAGGCAGCGATTCAATTTCGTATAGATTTTAGATGAGGCACTTCGCCCAACACAAAAACCATTCGAACTATCTAAGAAATTGATAAAATCTGCTATGCCCAAAAAAGATGGCGTTGTATTAGTACCTTTCGTTGGTACTGGTTCGGAGTGTGCGGCAGCAAAAGAATTGGGGCAATCTTACGTTGGTTTTGAGATCAATCCAGATTATATAACGTATTTTACCCCCGCCCAAATCGTGAAACTCGTTGATACGAAAAGCCGGAGCCCTGTTTTTTCATTTCAGATGTAGCCAAGAGTATAAGATATTCAAGGACTTGACAGGATATTTTATGTATGTTATAATTCTGGCTGAT
>JAHJUB010000047.1 GCA_018829455.1 Candidatus Omnitrophota bacterium | reverse complement strand
TTATTTTTTGGATTAAATGAATTCGGAAATGGTTTTGCTAATATCCACGGAAGAGATGTCCTGTTCGGCGAGCGGTCTTTCCTTTAGCTGCGGTAACTGGTCCTCGTAGGTTGGTTTGGTCTCCTGAAAGAAAACCCCGATTGGAATCCGTTCTCCCCATTCCTGCGCCCGGATAAACGCCTTCATCCGGTCGAGAGGTTCATGACCGCCGGGCTCATCTTCCAACTTGTAAACGCGCTGTTTAAACCACGGGTAGGTATTCAGGTGGTTGAAGGTGACGCAGGGTTGAAGGATATCAACCAGGGCGAATCCTTTGTGTTTCAGCGCCTGTGTCAAAACCTGCTTGAAGTGGTTAAACTCACCCACAAAAACGCGCGCCACAAAGGTGGCGCCGGCCGCAATCGCCAGACTAACGGGATTAACCGGTTCTTCAATGGCGCCGAAGGGCGTGGATTTAGTGGCGAATCCCTTGACGCTGGTCGGCGAAGTTTGTCCGGTGGTCAAACCGTAAATCTGGTTATCGTGGACTAGATAGGTTATCTCAACGTTGCGCCGCATCGTATGCAGAAAATGGTTGCCGCCGATTCCGTAGGCATCGCCGTCTCCGGCGCAGCCGATTACTTTCAGTTTGTGATTGGCCAGCCGGATACCGGTGGCCACCGGCAGAACCCGGCCGTGGATACCTTCAAAACCGTAAGTTTTGACGAAGTGAGGATCTTTTCCGGAACAGCCGATGCCGGAGACCAGTACCGTGAGGTGCGGTTCAAGTCCAGCCTGGCTAATGGCCGATTTCAGACCGTTGAGGATTCCGTAATTGCCGCAGCCCAGACACCAGGATGGATTATGTTCCGTCTTCAATTCCAGCGGCGTGACCATCAGAGAACCTCCTTGACTTTTGCGCAAATCTCAGCCGGGTAGAAGGGCTGTCCGTTATATTTTGTTAAAATATGGTCAATTTTTAAACCGGTCTCCTGGCGGATAACCTGCGCTAATTGTCCGGTATAATTGCCTTCAATCATTATCGTTTTTTGCGCGTTTTTAATCAATCCGGACAGCGCTTCAACGGGCAGCGGCCACAGGTAAGTTAGGTGAACTAAATTGGCCGCTATGCCTTCGTTCGCCAGACGTTCCAGGGCTTCCAGGACCGGACCTTTGGTGGAACCCCAAGCCAAGAGCGTTATTTGCGCCTCATCCGGTCCGTAAAGTTTCGGTTCTTTCATCTCCTTCAGGATGAAGGGCATTTTGGCGAACCGTTTGTCGTACATCTTTTTAACTCCGGCCGGGTCTTCCTGGTACCAGCCGGATTCGTCGTGCTCATAACTGGTGGCAACGTGGATGCCGTTTTGTTGGGAAGGGATGGACCGGGGCGAAATTCCGTCAGACGTAATCTGGTATCGCAAATAGTTTTGTTCCGCGGATAATTGCGCTTCGGTTAATAACTTACCGCGGTCAATCTTCAGGTCATCATCTTTAAGTTCCGACCAGTCGGTGTAACTTTCGGCCAGGTACTTGTCGGTCAGGATTAGAACCGGAACCTGGAATTTTTCCGCCAGGTTAAACGCGTTAAAGGTCTCCCGGAAGGTTTCGGTTGCATCGCCGGGCGCAATAATGATTCTGGGAAATTCACCCTGTGAGGCGGAGATTAGGAACTGTAATTCTCCCTGTCCGGTGTGGGTAGGCTGGCCGGTGCTTGGTCCGGGTCGCTGGCCGACCACCACCACTACCGGCGTTTCGCTCTGCGCCGCCATTCCCAACGCTTCCACCATCAGGGAAAAGCCGCCGCCGGAAGTGCAGGTCATCGCCCGCACTCCGGCAAAATTGGCGCCGATGACCATGTTCATCGCGGCAATCTCATCCTCGGTATGTTTGACGACTATCTGATATTCCCTCTCTTTGGAGGCTATGTAATGAAGGATGGGCGAAGCAGGCGTCATCGGGTAGGCGGCCAGTAGTTTGCAACCGGCTTTAATGGCTCCCAGCGAAAGCGCATCGTTTCCGGTCAGGAAGAGGCGGGCCGGTCCGTTTTCTTCTGGCAGGCGCTTCCGGATAAAACTTCCATAATTGTTTTGCACGAAATTGAAACCGGCTTCCAGCGCTGAGATATTTTGATTGACGATCGCTTCGCCTTTACGCGCAAATACCTCGGCTATGATTTCTTTCATCCCGGCCGGATGGTAGTCAATCAGGGCCAGAAAACCGCCCAGAGCAATGGTATTGCGTATTAAATCCGGGGCCTTCATCGTATTGGCTATCCTGGAAAGCGGCACCGGCAGGTATTTGATGCCGGCCAGCTGTTTTTCTCCTTCCGGATTTACGGCGTCTTCGTCGTAGATGATGAAGCCATCGTCCGATACCTCTGCCTGGTATCGCAGAACGGCGTCGGTTTTTAAGGCCACCAGAACGTCAATCCGTTCGGTCTGGCTGGCGATCAGGCTCGTACTTACCCTCAGGGAACACCAGGTGGGCTCCAGTTTTATGGAGTTGGGGTTATCGGTCAGCAGAAAAGCGTGAAAACCTTTCCGGGTGAACGTTCTGGCCAGGTTTAAGGTGGAA
This sequence comes from Candidatus Omnitrophota bacterium, assembly GCA_018829455.1. Lineage (GTDB taxonomy): Bacteria > Ratteibacteria > UBA8468 > MWAK01 > MWAK01 > JAHJUB01. The sequence goes on along the minus strand of JAHJUB010000047.1, from coordinate 1,462 downwards.
ACGTTCAGCCCCTGTCCTGCTTCGCCGGCAATCTTAAAAGCAACTTCATTTTGTTTCATCAGATCTTTTCGAACTGGTCCTTTCCCGCGCCGCATTCCGGGCAGACCCAGGTCTCCGGCAATTGTTCAAAAGAGGTTCCCGGGTTGAATCCGTTTTCCGTGTCCCCGATTAACGGGTCATAAATATATCCGCAGACCAAACATCGCCATTTATCCATTTTTTTCCTTTTATTTCTCCTCTTTTTCTTTAATTAACGTCATCGGCTGTCCGCAGCAGACCAATTCGCCGCCGCCCACCGCCAGTACCTGGACGGTGTTCCCGCAGATTTCGCAGTGGTAGACCTCACCTACATTTTTAACATTAGCCATACGTCCCCCAATTTGGTAATGACAACGAATGTTTTAAACAACTTTTATTTCTTTGGCGGATTGCCATAACCCGTGAATGTTGCACAGGGCCAGCGCGTAGAGGGTGCCCGGTTTATTGATTTTGAGCGAGGCGGCAACTCCGGGAAATGTGTAGACCGGTCCCATGTTCGGTCCCTGGGCTGATTCGCCGTGGCCGGTGAACTCATAGTGGCCGACCTGGACGGAAAACTTTTCGCCCTTCGGGTGGAAAAAGAGCGTAATCCACCGGATATGGTGTTCGGTGGTATTCGGGTGCGCAATCTCTTTTCCCACAACAACTTTCACTTCAAAAAATTCGTTTGTTTTCACCTCGTCCGGACCGTCAATTACCGGAACGTGTTTTTCCGTTTTCCAATCCGCTTCCTGTATCCGTTCACTCAATTTAATCATTATACACCTCCATTGTCATAAATATCCATTACATTATACCGCACGATTGTGTTTTTACCGAATCAAACCAGGTTCCTGAAAACTGAAGTGCCCCTTCTTTGTAATGATGGTCTTACCACCACGCCAAGATTCGGTCAAGGTAAATATTCACTAAACGCCGTTCCTTTTCTTTGTCATTCCCGAATGTTTTAGTCGGGAATCCAAAAATGTAGTGCGAGGCTTTCAGCCTCGCCGGGCGACCCTGAAAGGGTCGCACTACTTGAAATTCTTTCAGTGGTTGCAAGTGCTTGCGATCTCCGGTAACAATATAATCCGCATTTGCTTCTATGGCACATTCCAAAATTCGGTTGTCAGCTTCATTAGTTTTAATTATAGAAATCTTGCGCTTTGGCTGGACAATGACGGCGATATCGTTGATTTTGCTTAACAGAATCCTGACCTGTTTTTTCTCCCAGCCGAACTTCTTCTCCAGTATTATTTCCAGTTCTTTGAGAATAAAAGATGATAGATACACCTCGATCATACCCCGATAAAACAATACTAAAATCCGGTTTTCATTACCCTCAAAGTGAAGACCGGAAATGAGAACGTTGGTATCCAGAACTACTTTTATTGGCTCATCTCCCTATCAAGTGGGTAAAAAGAGAGCCAATTTCTTTAAAAAC
>JAHJUB010000177.1 GCA_018829455.1 Candidatus Omnitrophota bacterium | reverse complement strand
TATACAAAAACTATATAATCATTATAATCATTGGTTGGATTTTTCAGGTTAATATGGATCAGCTTCTTTCAGGCCTAATAGGAGCACTTATTGCAACTGTTTTATCCGTAGCGTACCTATATTTTTCTAATAAGTTTAAAATTCGGATCGAAGTTCTTTTAGAAGTTGTTGGATTCTGCGACGACATCTATCATCATCTTGAAAACCTTCATTACTTTAAGAATGCTGAATACACAAAAAACAATACCGAACTACCGGTTGAAGATTACCGAAAGTTGAGTAGAGAATTGACCGTGTTTCTCACATCTACAAAGGTCCACGCAAAAATGGCTATTGCATATGGGGAGAGAGATGAACTGGCCCTTTTTCTCGAATTGAGTAATAGGTTTCGCAGTGTTGCGAGCATATTGCGCCAAGCTACGAGAAGTGGGTGGGTCATTGAGGGGCCACAAATTCATCAGATGTTTGAGAAGGAAATTGATCCATTAAGGCATACTTTACAGAGAGCTTTAATAAAAGGGGCAAGGCCGAAAGGAATAATGCTCAATCTGTATAGGTACCACATGCCCACGTTTTATAAGGTAACGTCAAAACTGGCAAAGCATAAAATTTAACATCATGGAGCGGGATGGACTCATTTCGTTGGGGCATTATTCGCACCCCTCATGATGATGGTTAGACAGAAAGAGGGAATTGTCTTCATGCGTAGTAGCTGGCTCGACGACCAGATGACAAGACGGAAATATCGTCTTTCAAACGGATTGATGTTGGTCGTGCAGAATGAATATCGACCGGTGCCGTGCCCTCACTGTAAGGACCAACAGTATTGTCGTTTGACACATATCTGGCACTATGATGCCCAGAACCGATGCGTGCCAGAATACCATGTAAATTTCGGTATAAATCTTGCGGATTTGAAGAGTCTCCTCGTCACCTATGTAGATGGTATTGGTGTAAATGAAGTCGAGACGAAAGGAAAATGGATCTTAATGAAGGGTGACGAGCAAGTTGGTCAAGCAACTGTCTAACAACAGAGTCAAGGCTCTGGCAGATAAAAGAGGAAAATTGGTGGCACTCTACCGACCAATGTCATAATAAAACAAAGGGAATTTGACTGCGGATTTGCAGTATAATACCCTCATAACGCGGAATAGATTGCAAGTTTGAAATCTAATCCGATTTCGCATGTCATAATACAGTAAAATAATACAGTAAAATAAATACTGCAATTAGGCAGTCGATTTCAAAGTTATGGCACAATAGATCATTAAGGAAGGAAATAACATGGATGCTAATGATCAGATTGAAAAGTTCGCTTCTTATTTTAAGCGGCAATCTATCATGATTTCTGGGATTCGTTCTGATCCAGAGGATAAATCTGAAATTGGACCAGAGGATTATAGAATTCGATTTTACCAGAAAGTCTTAATAGTTACTGCATTGGACACATTAGCTGGTATTAGATTTCCAAAACAAAACTATCCATCTCTTCATAGAAAAAACCAAAAGAGATTTATACGGTTTCTATCTGAGTACGCTTCTTGGGATTGTGGGCGGTTAGTATGCCTGCCTTTTCTTTTTGACGATTTAAAAAAGCATTCTCCGAAATCAAGTAAAATCTTAGGATTTATAAACGATAAACTCAGCCAATTTGATCCAAAAGATGGGATCATAATTTCGCCAAATGAAATTGATGAACCTCTCGAAAAAATATTAGACCTCGCCTGTACGGAGAAAGAAGAAGAACGCATTTGTTATTATCAACATTATGCCCTTTTATATCGCTATCGGAATTTCTTGATCCATGAATCAAGGGAGCCAGGTTATGCAATGGATGGAATTAGAGATTTCGAAAATGAGGCATATTACCACGGTTATATTAATATTCCGAAATGGCATCTAGCATATCCTGTAGAACTATTTCATCGTATCTTTAAAAACTCTATCGACGAACTAAGGTCTTACTTAAATGATCAACAGGTTGATCCATACACTTTTGTGGATGATACCATGAGATGGTAATTACACTATGCCATAACCACGCTAATTCAGCCGACACGAAAAGCAGTGCGGCTGATAAGCAATGTTAGTGCTAGCAAAGATGAAAAATATTTTGGCTAGAATTTCCAATTTCCCCAAAGATTACTTGAAAGAAATAGAGGGAATTTACGCCAAATGTCAATCGGTTAATAACATCTTACAATGGTTTAACAGTCTAAATATTTTGAGTATTTCAGTTGCGAGCGGGAAAGGATCATATCGACAAGTAGAAAACTTAATTTTTGAACTTAAGGTGATAAATTTCATCAAGAGTATTAATCCAGAATGCTTAATCACCTATGAGCCAAGAGGCAAAGATAAAAAAGGGAAATCGTGTGATTTATTGATAGAAGCTCAAAAAAAATATCTTATTGAACTAAAATCGTTTCACCCTTCAAGAAAGTGTGCACCTATTCCATATGATCACATTACGGAAAACAATGAACTTATCATGGATGGCTATTGCTACCATGATCTCCAAGCAGTTCGTGGCCATCTACTGGATGAGACCTTAGATACTGAAAAGAAAATAAAAAATTATGAGGGGAAGTATATAAATGTAATGGGTCTTTTATTAGGGTACTACCTACACCTAGAAGATTTGAGAGACTTCGTTACAATTTACAGAAAAGGCCATTATCGTTTCGACGATCCATTAGGTAAAATGACACTGCACAATTTAAAAGGTAATTTCAAAGGATTTATAGATGAATTTTGGTGTTTTCCTTTTATACAGGTAGGGTTTGAACTCCAAAAAGGAAAAAAGGCGGTCAGTGTTTCACTTATACAAGGTAACGATAGAGAAATTGAAATATGAAAAAGCACTATCAATTGCATTTACCAGACGGCGAGAAGCACGGCGGCCTTGACGGTACCGAAAACAATGTGATAAGCGTTAGATATACAATGTTTTCAGTGAGTTGTGATACTGGCAAGATATCTGGATTTGGTAGACCTGTCACTGCCTACTAAGGTAATACATATTGTCGATTATTTAGGGGATAAATCATGAATGCTGATACACTTTACTATTTCTTCAGCACTTTAGCGCAGACATACGGTGCGATAGTTGGTCTTATAGGTATGCTGACTGTTTATAGGCTTCAACAATTGAGCAACGATCCCTCGAAAGCAGTAGCATTAGTTGAAGACATTATGCCGGGTCTTGACTTTGGAACTAACAGAGACCCTTATTATGTTAAAACGAAATGGCTTAGAATTAAACAAAATAGAGGTAATTTAGTTGCTGAAAATATCGAAAGATTTGATCAGATGGTTAATTCTATCGACAACGCCCCAAAGAAAATAAATAGGACAAAATACCGATTCATCATTTTTCTCATATCAAATGTATCAATAATTTTCCTGTCTTTAGTCCTTCTCCCTTTCTGTGAAAGTTTGGCGCTTAGTGGCTGGAAATATTTCTGGACATTGATATTGTTGATATTAGTTGTGTTATCCCTTTGCGCAACAATCCTACTGTGCTTAATCTTGATAGAAACCAAATGGAAGGAATTTTGGCAGCAGACTAAAATCAATGCTAAGGAGCATAAATGATAAATTTGAAAGCTGGCTGATTAAACGCTGGCCCTTTAGATAAAACAAATTCTCGGCGCTTTTGTTTCTACATATTATGGTTGTGCTAACTGCTATGTATGACAGGAATTTCAAACCTAACTTTTTTACAGATATCACAAAAGCCGCTCATTTCAAACGGTTAGGTTTAAAAAATGGAACATGAAAATCAGTCTTCTCAGGCAATGGTAATCTTGCGTTGGATAGCTTTTTTACCAAGCGCATTAGTAACTGCCTGGCTTTCATGGTTTGTAGTGGCGTTGCTAAATCGCATCACAATGGCAATGTGGTTAGACCCAAACTCATTTCTATCTAAAGTTTTTATCGAATTTATTTCACACGCTGTTATGGGTGCAGCATTTGTATATGTCGGTGCGAAAATAGCTCCTGTCCATAATAAAATAATTGCATATGCCCTTGCGGGTATTGGTCTAATAGCCGCTGGCTTCATGCTTTCTTTTGCAATCATGGTTGCAAACTATTGGGCAATTTGGGGTGATGTTTCTTTGATTCTTGGATGTGGCGTTACGGCATATTCAGTGGTCACGGGTGAAACCGATTTATGAAACCTAACAACAAATTCAAAACGGATGAATTTTGCGCTGCGCTCCAATTGCACCGGTTAAGCTGAACGTTACAGATACCTGCTTCTATGTGGGTTCCTCTTGTCAAGCACCTTTTTTACATTTTCTTCAATCCTCCGATTTCATTTCTTGCAACTCCATAGCGGATATGGTTCATGTGCGAGAATGGGCTCCTGGTTAGCTCGTCGGAGCACAGGAACTATACCCGCGGTGCATACCTCCAAGCTTTGATTTTTCATAAACCATCTTCCTTTTTTTTATCCTGGCACATCGGATTTAAAGGAATCCACGGCTGATGTTTGATGCGTTCGGTTGGTATAGGTTCTTTTGGGTCGTTTGTT
>JAHJUB010000046.1 GCA_018829455.1 Candidatus Omnitrophota bacterium | reverse complement strand
AGATAAATTTCGTAATAGTAAAGATGGTCTTTGGTGATAAACTTTACCGGATAGCGCCTCTTCTTTTCCTCAAACTCTTTGTCCGAAATCCTTGATTCAATAATGGCCCGCAACCCGGTCATACCGGAACCATATTCTAAAGGCCTTTTATCCTGCCAGATAACCTCGCCCGGCAAAAAACCTTCAAAGGCTTTGCGCAAAATCCATTTTCCACGACGCAGACTGCCCTTCTCTTCTTTTATTTTAAACTCTTTCGGTATCTTAAGCGCAAATTTCCTGAACCTTTCATCCAGATACGGCTGACTGAGCCTGAGGTCGAAAAACTTTGCCAGTTTATTGGAACTGAAAAAAAGAAAGGGTTCAATCCTTTTAATATATCCTTCCAAATCATCCAACTCCGCCATATACGAATAGCCGGCCAGAAGTTCATCGGCTCCGTCCCCCGTCATTATCCCTTTCCACCCCATCTCCTGGGCGCTTTTCAAGCCGAAATAAACGACGATGTCGTTGGGAATTGCCGGGTCGAAACTCTTTAAGGTTTTGATTACCTGGGGAATGGCTCCCAGCGCCTCCTCAATTTCTACCGTGCGATGATAGTGTTCCAACCTCAGGTGATTGACCACTATTCTGGCATATCGGATGTCCTGACCGGAAGATTGGAAGGTGACGGTAATCGCCTTTGAGTGCGGATTTAAAACCGCCAAAATACTGGTATCCAGACCTCCGGAAAAGAGAATTCCTTCCATCGGATTTTTCGCCACCGCATTTCGGAGGCGCTTCCGCAACTCTTTAACCAGAACAATGCTGGATTTTGCCATACCTGGTTTTTTATTGGAGTTGGTACCTGATTGTAAGAGAAAATGAGAATTTTTGAACCTTAACCCCGGACGGAAAAGAAAGAAATGGCGTGGCTTTCGTCAGAGATTGAAGGGCAGCCGAGTCTAAAACCTCAAATCCTGAGCTGTCTGCCACCCTCTTTTCTTTCAAATTTCCTTGTTGGTCCAGAATAAAAGCGACCTTTACCGCACCCTCCTGGCCCCGGCGCCGGGCAATCTCCGGGTAAGTAACCTTCTTAAGAATCTGACGACGAAGCGACACACAATAGGAACTGAGGTTTGAAAGGTTAATTCCCGAAAGAGCGGGTGCAGACAAAAACGGGGAATTAGTGTCAAGATTTACCGAAAAAGGCGCTGTTTCATCCCTATTTTGTACTGAAAAACCCGCGACCCCTTTCTCTTCGATTGAAGACACAACTAATACCTCTTTTTCAGGTTGAAAAACAGAAGTGATTTCTTTCGCAGCCACCGGTTCTGGTGTTTGTTCAATATCAGGTGTCATTCCAGCATGTGGTAAACGGGAATCCGGAATCTGTCCCTGAAAAATAGAACCGGTCTCTTTTGGCGAATTTGGCGCCATCTTCCTTTTCAAAACAGGTTTTTGCGGTAAAGCAATATTTGTTGTCGGCTCTACGGTATCCAGAGAAACAAAAAGAACCTTTTCCAACTTTGCCTGCCCGGTCTTTGTTGTCACCGAAAATAAAGAAAGCAATAAAGTAATGTGCAAAAAAAAGGAAAGACACCAACTCATTTTAGGAGTAACCATAACCCGTGAGGTTGCTAAATTACTATGCAATTAAGTTAGGCAGAGCTTCGCTCTGCAGCTACAAACCAATTATTAATACTGTAGCCGCAGAGCGTTAGCTCTGCTAAACCTTGAAATTCTTAGACAATCAAATTAGAAACTGGCTTTAAGTCCTACGGTCACGGTTGTTTGGGGCATCGGAAAACCATCAATTATTTCGTACTCTTCTCCAAAAAGATTTTCGCCTTTTGCGAACAATTCTACCTTCGGATTTATCTTTTTGGAGACCACAAGAGAAAGTAAAAAGTACTCATCTACCTTGTTGGTATTATCTACATTCGCATAAGAGACATCGTTGTATTCTCCTTCTACTTGAACCTTAAAACCTGACGGATGAGCATAACTGAGAAGTGAACCTACCCGGTTTTCCGGCCGATACGGAAGTTTTTTGCCGGTATTTCGGTCTTCGGCGTTCAGGTAGGTGTGGTTTACGGAGAAAGATAAGCATTTGGTGATGGCCCACTTCAATTCTGTTTCTATTCCCTGAAGCCGCGCTTTGCCGATATTTTGAACCTCATATCTCCACCCCCCCATGTCCACCCAGGAGATTAAGTCCTTAACATCGTTCTGGAAGTAGGTAATTGTGGCCGAAAGGCCTTCGCTGAATTTATGCTCTACGCCAAGGTCGTAACTAATACCTCTTTCTGGCTTCAGGTCTTTGTTGCCGAACATTCCCATACCCCACCCCCAATCCTCATACCAGTAAAGATCATTAACCGTAGGAGCCCGATAGGCCTTGCCGAGGGAACTACGTAAGGTGGTGGCTTCCGAAAGAGCATACCTGGCTGCAATCCGGGGACTGAACTCAGTACCATAAACCGAGTGGTCATCAACCCGACCACCTAAGACCAGGGTTGCTTTTCCGAAAGTAATCTGGTCCTGAATAAAGACCGCTTCACGTTCTGGAGCATGATTACCGGTAGATTCACTCTTGACCTCATCCTTAATATAATTCCCACCCAGGGTCAAAAGGTGGGTTTCGTTGGGGCTGTAATTTTGTTGAAGTTCAAAGCCGGTCT
>JAHJUB010000001.1 GCA_018829455.1 Candidatus Omnitrophota bacterium | reverse complement strand
TTGGCAACCTCGGAAACCAGGCGGAAGAGAAGGTTCACGCCTAAACTCATGTTGGGCGAAATAAAAACCGGCACTTCGGCGGACGCCGCTTTTATCTCCGCCAATTCCGATTCCGTAAAACCGGTGGTACCGATTACAATTCCTTTTTTCAGTTTCCGGCAGACCTTAAGATAGTTCAGGGTAGCGGACGGCGAGGTAAAGTCAATCAAAACGTCAGCGCCGGACAGCGCCTTTTCCACATCAGTGGAAAGTTCTATTCCGGTTGCGGCCTCCTGGCCCAAATCCGGATGTCCGTCTCTTTCCAGAGCGCCAACCAGGCTAACCTGCGGATACTCGGATAAGAGGCCGATTATCGCTTTACCCATTCGGCCGCCGGCCCCGGATACAACTAATCTAAGCGCCATAAGTCTTTAAATTATATTCCAAAACTTGCCTTTTAGTCAACGATAATTGTAAAATCTACAACGAGATTCTTCCCCCCGCTTACCATCCGCAGGGATCAGGATGACAAAACGGCGACAGAGCCGTAAAGTAGTTGCCGAGCTTGCTCGGCGTTTTAAAAGAGCCAACCAAGGTTGGCGACTACAATGCAAAAAAAAGAAAAACTGATCGCACAATTAGATGATTTTGACCCGGAAGTCAGGAAAAAAGGGCTGCGGGAGTTAAAGGCGCTGACGGAACAAGGGGCAGTTAAAACAGCACCGGGCCGAGGGTGGGTCAACCTGCACGGCCATACCTTTTTCTCCTTCAACGCATACGGATTCTCACCCTCCCGCTTCCTCTGGGAATCGTTCTCGCTCGGCCTGGAAATGGCCGGTATAGTTGATTTTGATGTCCTTGACGGTCTGGAAGAGACGCTTAACGCCGCGCAAACTCTGGGGATGAATGCCGAGGTTGGAATAGAGACCCGGGTCTTTGTTAAGGAATATGAGGACCGGGTTATAAACTCGCCGGGAGAGCCCGGCATATTTTACGCAATGGGCACTGGTTTCTTTCAACGGCCCGAAAGAGGCAGCCGGGCGGAAATAACGCTGAACTCTCTCCGGGAACAAGCAAACTCGCGCAACCGGTTAATTATTCAAAAAGTTAATGAGTATCTAAACCCGCTCACAATTGATTACGAAAATGACGTGCTTCCGCTGACGCCGAAAGGCAACGCAACCGAAAGACACATCCTGTCCGCCTATGACCGGAAGGCATTAGCGGTCTTTCCGGAGATGAAAAAACGAACAACCTTCTGGTCCGAAACGCTCAAACTTCCGGCCGAGACGGTTGCGGCAAAGTTAGAGAAGCCGCACGATTTTCAGGAACTTTTACGTTCCAAACTAATGAAAGGCGATGGAATTGGTTATGTTAAGCCGGGGCCGGAAACCTTTCCACCCCTTAAAGAAGTGGTGGAGATGATAAAATTGACCGGAGCCATCCCTACCGGGACCTGGCTGGACGGAACCAGCGAAGCCGAAAAAGACCCGGAGGAATTGCTTGTTTTTATGAAAGAAAAGGGGATGGGCATACTCAACGTTGTTCCGGAACGCAACTATAACCTTAAAGACCCGGCTGAAAAGGCGGTTAAGGTGGCTAATCTGAATGCGGTGATGGCAGCAGCGCGGCGGCTGAACATGCCGGTGATCGCCGGCACGGAAATGAATAAATATGGCCAACCCCTGGTGGATAACTTTGATGCGCCGGAACTGCGGCCTTATCTTGAAGATTTCCGAAAAGCGGGACAGTTGCTCTGGGAGCACACAAAACGCGGAAATAAAATTATAGGGGAGGGGCTGTAACTAACCCCCCTCGCCCCCCCTTGTCAGGGGGGATATAACCCCGCCTCTACCCAAAAATCAATTATGGGACTAAAAGAACTTTTAGCCGAAAAACGGGTGGTGGTTACAGACGGCGCCACCGGGACCTGGCTGGCCGAAAAAGGAGAGTTACTACCGGGTCAGCCGCCGGAACTCCTGAACCTTTCCAATCCGGAAGCAATCAAGAAAGCCCACCGGGAATATCTTGAGGCGGGCAGTGAAATAATCCTCACCAATACCTTCGGCGCAAATCCATTTAAATTAGCCCGGCTCAACCTTGCGGAAAAAACGGAAGAGATAAACCGCCAAGGGGTTCTCCTGGCCCGCAAGGCCCGGGAAAACACTCGGGCTTTGATTGCCGGTGATATCGGCCCCAGCGGAGAACTTCTGGCGCCCCTGGGAAATCTTTCCGCCGAGAAACTATCTTCCGGCTACCAAAAAGTGGTTTCCGTCCTGGCCGACGGCGGAGTGGACCTCTTCCTGTTGGAAACGTTTTCTTCCCTGAAAGAAGCGGAAATAATTGCGGAAACAGTTTTGAAAACGAGTTCCCTGCCAATTATAGTCTCCCTGACTTTCGCGATTGGAAAACGAGGTCCGCGCACCCTGATGGGTGAAAGCCCGGAAGACGCAGCCCGGGCATTTGAAAACTCAATCTTCAGCCTGGGCACAAATTGCGGCGGAGACAGCCGGGAAATAATAACCATCATATCCGCTTTAAAAAAACAGACCAGCCTGCCGCTATGGGCAAAACCCAATGCCGGAGGACCGCGGCTTTCCGAAGGGAAGACCGTCTTCCCGGAAAGTCCGGAAGATGCAGCAATCCTGGCAAAGGAACTGGCTGATGCCGGCGTCAAATTTATCGGCGGCTGCTGCGGTACCACTCCGGCGCACGTCAGGGCGATTAAAAAGATTTTCAAATTTGCAGTTTCCGGCAAAATAGGGTAAAATATAAGTTTTGGCAATTCGTAGGGGGCGGATTCATCCGCCCCGCGGGCGCCATAAATGGCGCCCCTACATTTTTGTATTATCAGGAGGTACTTTTGATCAACGCAACCTTAAAGGATTTTTTGGAAAGCGGTCTCTATTTCGGCCATCCCAGCAAGCAGTTTGACCCGAGAATGAAACCCTTTATTTTCGGGAAACGCCAGGGCATCTATATCATTGACCTGGAAAAGACAAAGACCTGCCTGGAAAACGCCTGCGAATTCCTCAAGGAATCCGCCCGCGAAGGAAAAAAAATCATAATAGTGGGCACCAAGCGTCAGGCCCGGGAGTTAGTCAAAAGCACCGCGGAGGGACTGGGCGTGCTCTTTATGGCCAATCGCTGGCTGGGCGGAACGCTGACCAATTTCCAAACCATGAAGAAACGGATTGACCGCCTTAACGACCTGGAAAGCAAAGAGGCGTCCGGCGTCTTTGAAAAACTGACCAAAAAAGATGCCTCAACCGCCCGGAAAGAAAAAGACCGGCTGATGAGAAACCTGGAAGGTGTTCGCAAGTTGGACCGCATTCCGGATATCATGCTGGTAATAGATACCCGGAAAGAGGAAAATGCAATCAGAGAAGCCAAGAAAATGGGCATGCAGATAGTCGGAGTGGTGGATACCAACTCCAACCCGACTTTACTTGATTACCCGATTCCGGCCAACGACGACGGCATTAAAGGTTTACGCCTCTTACTCGCCGAATTCGGCGCCGCCATTCAGTCCGGTCAGGAAGAGAAAGCCCTGCTAAATAAAGAAGCGGCCCAGAAAAAGGAAGAAGCAGCAGCTAAAGAACTGGCCGAGAAGAAGGCCGAGAACGAGAAGAAGAAAGAAAAGGAAACTCCACCGCCCGAAACAATCAAGCCGGTTCCGGTTCAAATCGTAGCCGCAAAAGAAATAAAACCGGTCGTTCCAGAGGAAGTCCCGGTAGAGGCAGTCGTCGCAAAAGAGGAAAAACCGGAAGAAGTCGAAAAGAAAAAAACAGCAGATAAACCCAGACCCAGACCGCGCATTCGGGCGAAGATACGCCGAACCACAACCGCTAAAAAGGTCGTTTCTAAAACAAAGAAGTAAGTGAGGAGACCCTAAATGAAGATTGACACCAACATAATCAAACAATTGAGGGAAGAAACCGGATTGGGCGTGATGGATTGCAAAAAGGCGCTGGATGAAGCGGCCGGAGATATAAATAAAGCAAAAGCGCTGCTAAAACACCGGGGATTGGAAATTGTAGCCAAAAAAAGCGGACGGACCGCAAACGACGGAATAATCGCCAGTTACATCCATACCGGCGGGAAGATCGGCGTTCTGGTAGAGGTTAACTGCGAAACCGATTTTGTGGCGCGCAACGAACTATTCCAGGGTTTTGCCAAAAATATCTGTCTCCAGGTGGTTGCCAGCAACCCATCTTGCGTAAAAATAGAGGAAATTTCAGAAACAGCGCTCGCGGAAGCGAAGGCCATCTGGGAAAAAGAGCTCAAAGACAAAACAGGTGGGGTCCGGCAGAAAGCTCTCGAGGGAAAATTGGCCGAATTTTACCGGACGCACGTCCTCTTAAACCAGGCCTTCATTCGGGAACCGGAAAAAACGATTCAGGATTATCTTAACGAAATAACCGCCCGCATCGGCGAAAAGATCGCCATCCGGCGGTTTATTCGCTGGGAATTAGGCGCGTAAAATACATATTGTAATGGCACAAGATTACGTCATCCAGAATCGCGTCCCCGCCCGTGTTTTTCTCGTTAACCTCTGCTCTACCAACCCGGAATTCTTCTTTTTAGCCGGCTACTTCCTGAAAACAAAGGAAAAAACCGGCCGTTATTTCCTTAATTACCTCCGCTGGGAATCCCACGAATTAGAAACCATTCTTGATAATGCCGAAGCATTCACCAACGAACTCTTCTTTTTTCGGGAATTGCTGGCCGGAATTCGCTGGTTCTGCCGGGCTGCTTTCACTCTGGAAGAAGGTGTCATTGACCGTTACGATACACGGCAACTCAAAGAGGGCCGAGAGGAAAAAAACCAACTCCTGCTTGAGGCGGAAAAGGTTCTCACATATTTTTACCAGGTAATACATAAACTTTGCGCCGAAGCGCTCGGGATAATGGAAAAATACGACGTGCCCCCACCGGAAAAAGCAACCGCCAATCCCTACATAAAACTTCAGGGCCAAACCCGGCTGGAAAAAAACCGGTCCGTAACCGAAACGGACACCGAAACAACCTCCGTGGAACTCCTGACCACCGAATTCATCAGTGTCATTGAATTTCTCGTCTCTTTTCAGGAGAGTATCACGCGAAAAAAAGCAGTCATCAATGAACGGGAAATAGGCCAAACCTTAAGCGGTTTTCATACCCTGGAAAGTTTTTACGACAGCCACATCCACGGCACAATCCTGGAAAAGAACGAACCGGGCTTCTGGAGTCTGCGGGGGCATATTGCCATGGGCCTGCGGCTGTGCGAAATTACCAAGGACTTGACTCATTTTTACGAGCGTCACTTCCTGACCACTAAAGACCCGGCAATCAGGCGTAAACTTGCGGATTTAATCGATGAAAAACGCCTGCTCTCCGTCATCGTTGACTTTGCTTTGAAATATCTTGTCCATTATGGTAAATCAGGCACAGACCTGTCTTTAGACCTCTTAACCAAAAGCACCGGGAAGATCCGACGAATGATTAAAGTTCCGGTTGGCGTGGACGGCATCCACGCCCGGCCGATGACCTGGATTTACAAGATTTGCCAACGCCACGGAGCGGTTGTTTTTGAGGTAGGCGGCGAAAAATTCAAAGCAGACAGCATGCTTTCCATGCTTACCATGACCGAGGCGATTGACCGGGTAATCGGCCTGTCCGACAAGGAAAGTCAGATTGCAGTCTCCGCCGGAACAGTAATCAACGAACTGGAGGAAAGAAAAAAACCGCTGGCGGTGGAAGGAAAAAATTACACTCCGAAAACAATAATAGCGGTTCTGGAGACTTTTCGTGCGGAAATCCGGAAAAGATCAGGAACCAGGTTTTGCGACATAATCGCCACCGGGCCCAAAGAGGCGGTGGACGACATTGAACTCCTCGCTCAAAAATTCTTCCGGAAAGAGGAACTCCCCGACCGGCTCTCCTACCTATTTGAATAGATTAATTGGACGCAGATTACCGCAGATAATCGCAGATACAGATTAAAGATTACTTTAGAAAATTACTAAGAATTGCTCTAAAGAATTTTTATGGAAATACTCTAATAATTATCTTTTTAATCTTTATCCTGTTGTTTCTGCGTACATCTGCGTCCAAAAAGAAAATTCCTAGTCATTTTCTTTATTCCGCTTTTCCGCCAATTCCGACAAACGGCGGTAAAACTCTTCCCCGAAACGTCCGAAACGCCTGATTAACCCTTCCTTCACGAACTGGTAAAGCCGGATATTCTTTTCCCGGCCGTAAGCCCGGGCATCATGACAGACATCCCAGTGGTTAAAACGCAGAATTTCAAAAGGCGGCCGCTCGGCAATTCTAATCGGGTACAGCAGGCAGGAAATAGGCCGGTGTATCAGGGAATTACCTTTAGCCGCGGCCCGTTCTAAACCGCAAAATATGGCACCGTTTTCGTTAACAGCGTAGGCGCATTCGCCTGATTCCAAAAGAGGAGTGGCAAAAGAACTGCTTCCCGACCGTTCGCATACACCCTGGCTCTCAACTGTTTTTACCCCTTCCTTAGTTAAAAAATCGGAGATTTCCCGATAATTATTCTCGTAAACCTCGACTTCCACCTTCGTTAAAACCTGCCTATGCCAAGGCTTCGGCAAGCATGCTTCGGCGGATAAATCCGAAGCGGTCAGAGCGGCGCCGCCTTTACCGCTGACGCAGCAGAGACCGTGACAAACCTCGAGGTGACAGCAAAAATATTCCTGAATAATCTCGTCGCTGACGATGATATTGTCAATTAGTATCATGAAATCTTTTAACATCCCAAAAAATCCAAATAATTTTCGGTGTTGATGACCTCTACGGAAGCCGTTGGATAATGCTTCAGAAATTCGCCGCGAATTTTCTGGTTAATTTCCGGAATTGAATATTTGAATTCAAAACCAAAAATTCTTCCTTCCCTCTCTTCAATCCAATCAATTTCCTTCTGGTCCCACGTCCGCCAGAAATAATTGTTGGAAATGATATTTTTGTACCCCTGGACTTTGAGACGCTCCATCACCAGAAAATTCTCCCAGAGTTTTCCGACATCATCCCGCAATTCCAACGCGTTAAAATTGGAAATAACCGCATTACGAATCCCGTTATCGTAAAAATAATACTTGCTCTTTCTGGTTATCTCTTTCCTTAAATTTCTGGAAAAACCTCTCAGGTTGAAAATAACGAAGGATTTTTCCAGAAGGTCAAGGTATCGGCCGACGGTTTTATAATCAATTCCCACTTTTGCAGCTAACTCGGAGAGCGAAACCTCGTTTCCGATTTGAAAAGCAAGCAGGCGTAAAAGGTCCAATAAAATTTTTGCCGCCTTGACCCGTTCCAGTTCCAGAACATCCTTCAACAAATACGAATTGACCAACTCTTCAAGAATGACAACCCGTTCGCTCTTCGTTTTGGCCGTAACTACCCGCGGGTATCCGCCATACACCAACCATTCTGAAAGTTTTTCTTTCAATTCATAAGGATTGTAAAGTTTCGCCAATTCCAGTTGCGCGACCGGAAAAATGGTGAGGGTTCTTTTTCGACCGGTCAGGGGTTCTCCAACCTGGCCGGAAAGTTCAAAAGAGGAGGAGCCGGTAGCAATCACCCGGATACCAGGCACCTGGTCAACGATTATTTTAAGCCCCAGGCCAACTTTTGAAATGCGTTGCGCTTCATCAACGGCCAGGAGTTCATACCCGGAAACATATTCCTTGATTTTTGAGAAATCCTGGGAACCCAGAATTTGTTGGGTTCCGATATTATCGCCGGAATCAAGTTTGTATTTAAGATTTGTGCGGGATAGGTAACTTTTCAGAAGCGTCGTCTTTCCTACCTGTCTGGGGCCGTAAATGACCAGAACTTTGCTTGGTTCTAAATAATTGTCTAAATTTTGGTAATATCTTGGTATCATGACAGAATTATACTAATATTCCTTATTTTTGTCAAATTTCAAGGAGTTTGAATCCTTAAAATATTGATATTTTGAGGAAAAAATGAGGTGGGGTCCCATCGAATCCTTCTGTTCCGGATGCTTGCATGTGGGCTCAGAAGGATTCGAACCTTCCACCCCTGCGTTATCAGCACAGTGCTCTGCCAACTGAGCTATGAGCCCAATAACAAAAAAGCGACAAGATTATAAAACTCCCGTCGCTCGTTTGTTGTGGGGTTGCCAAATAGGCAATTTTATTCTTTGGCAACCCCAAATAACAATATAGGTGTGCAACCGCTTTTTTGTTTTTTTAAAACACACCGAAATTCTATCACCTCGGCTTCTTTCTTACGGAGTTTTAGCTCCGCGTGCTTCGATTTCCTCTTTGAAAGGAGGTGATCCAGCCACACGTTCCCGTACGGCTGCCTTGTTACGACTTCGTCCTCCTTGCTAAACATACCTTCGGCACCGCTCTCCAAAAGGTTACCCTCCCGGTTAAGCAAATGACTTCGGGTATCTCCAACTCAGTTGACGTGACGGGCGGTGTGTACAAGGCCCGAGAACGTATTCACCGCGACATTTCTGATTCGCGATTACTAGCGATTCCAGCTTCACGAGGTCGGGTTTCAGACCTCGATCCGAACTGAGACCGGTTTTATGGGATTTGCTCCACCTTACGGTTTGGCGTCCCTTTGTACCGACCATTGTAGCACGTGTGTTGCCCAAGACATAAGGGGCATGCGGACTTGACGTCGTCCCCACCTTCCTCCGCATTGTCTGCGGCAGTCCCCTCAGGAGCCAGAACTTACGTTCTGGTAACAAAGGGCAAGGGTTGCGCTCGTTGCGGGACTTAACCCAACATCTCACGACACGAGCTGACGACAGCCATGCACCGCCTG
>JAHJUB010000045.1 GCA_018829455.1 Candidatus Omnitrophota bacterium | reverse complement strand
GGATTCATCCGACCCGAAAAACGCGGGCGCCATGAATGGCGCCCCTACATTATTATTACATTATTTTCTTTATCACTTCCGCAATGCCTCTTGACCCGTAAAGACCGTCGTCAATCGCTTCCTTCGTAATGGAAAGAGGCGGGGCGAATTTGATTGCCCCTCTTCCTTTGCCGACCGGCGCGAAGAACAGGTTGCCTCCGGCAACCGCTTCTTCGCAGAAACGAAAGGCTGTTTCCGGGTCAGGAGTAAGCGTCTGCCGGTCCTGAAAGAAGAGCATCCCGTAGACCAGGCCGCAGCCGCCGACGTCAATCCGTTCCCGGTAGGGAGCCGTAATTTTATCCAGCTCCGTTTTAAGGTAGGCGCCGACCCTGGCCGCATTTTCAACCAGGTTTTCGGCGATAATGGCTTCAATGCCGGCCAGGGCTGCTATTGATGGCAACGGGCTTCCGGTGTGGGTGCTGGTCATCTCGCCGGGGCCGTAAAGGTCCAGGTAAGCGCTCTTTCCGATAACCGCGGAAAGGGGCAGAGAACTGGAGATGCCCTTGCCGCAGACGAAGAGGTCCGGCACGAGGCCGTAATGCTGAAAACCGAACAACTTCCCGGTACGGCCAAAACCGGCCTGGACCTCGTCCAGAATCAAGGCGGCTTGATACCGGTCACACCATTCCCGCAAAGCAACCGCGTAATCCGTGGGCATTAACCGGGCTTCCCGGCCCTGGAAGGTTTCCGCAATCACGCCGGCCACTTCTTCCGGATTAACACCGGCGTCTTTCAAACTATTTTCAAAGAGGGAAAAAGATTTGTTTTTAGTATCAATACTGCCCGGAAAGGGCGCCTGGATAAAATATGGATTTGGGTCCACCCATTCCCCGCCGCCCAGGCCGCCGCCGGCCAACTGGGCCGCATAAGTCCGGCCGTGAAAGGCGCCTTCAAAACTGACGACATAGCGTTTTTTCGGATTTTGCCTGATACCGGCGGTCCGGGCAACCTTGAGGGCTGCTTCCACCGCCTCTGAGCCGGTAGTCATCAGAAAGACCCGGTCCAGTTCTTTGGGAACTAAGCTGAGCAATTTTTCTACCAGTGCGGCGCGTGGTTCATTGGCAAAAAGGTAGGTATGGAGCGGGCCGCCGCTGTTTAAATAGTCTTTTAACGCGTTTATAATTTTAGGGTGGCAATGTCCGGCGCCGGTAACCAGCACCCCGCAACTCCAGTCAAGCCATTTGTTTCCGTAGGGGTCAAAGACCTGGAAACCGTCGGCTTTCTTCCAGACGATTGGTGGTTCGCAGTGCATGGAACGCGGTTCCGATGACCAGAGTTTTTTTAGAAAAGGGATTGACTCCGGCGCCGGTATTTTGGTTTTGATTCTCCGGTACGGAGTTTCCACAAACGGAACTTCTTTTGGTTCCAGGGAGAATTCCTGCAATGCCATATTATATTTTCTCCATTACCTCTTCCACTTCCACCATCCGGCCTTCGCCTTCTTCCCCGCAGGCAAGCCGTCCTTTGGCCGGGCCGATAAATTGATAACCGGTTGCTTTCAGTTCGGCCACGTTTTTCTGCAGGATTTTGTTTTGCCACATCCCGGAGTTCATCGCCGGAACAAAGATGACCGGCTTCCTGGTGGTCAGGATAATTGCGGACAGGAGGTCGTCGGCCAGGCCCGCGGCTACCCTGGAGATGATGTTGGCGGTTGCCGGACAGACCAGGATGACATCCGGCCATTCTGCCATAGAGATATGTTCAATCTCCCGCCAGGGGCGGGTCTGACCGACCGGGTTTTCCGGGGGGTTGAACATCTCCTGATAGACCGGATTGCCGGAGAGCGTCTGGAAGGTAAGGGGGGTCACAAAATAAGCCGCTTCTCTGGTCATCACGACTTTTACCTGATTACCCTCTTTTACCAACGCAGAAGTCAGCGCGGCTGCTTTGAAAGCCGCGATGCTTCCGGTTACGCCCAACAGAACCTTCCTTCCCTTAGCCATAATGAGAATTTTACCACAAAACCGGCGGGAATTAAAATAAGCAATTCTTTTAAAATAGGCTGTACATCTGCCACGGGAAAGACACGGTTATCCGGTCTTCACGACCGGCGCGGCTTTTGTCTAAACAGCAGAGATAGCCGTTCGGTGCGGGATATTTTTCCATAAAATATCTCAGGTTCCGCTGGTGTTTTGCCGCGTAGTTTAATTTCACTTCCACCGGAACTACCTTGTTCTTTTTCGGGAAATTCAGTACGAAATCTATTTCCTGCCCCTTGTTCGTTCTCCAGAAGGTAATATTCTCAACATCCGTATTTTTCCGGAAGAGCGAGTAGACACTTGTTTCAAGCATCTGGCCGGTTACGACCGGCGAGAAGGTCTTGTTAACCAGGAGGTTGAGCATACCCGTGTCTTCAAAAAATATCTTGGGCATCTTGGTCAATTCACTCCGGATGTTCCTGTGGTAGGGATAGACCTTTCTGAGAACGTAGGTACTTTCCAGAATAAAAAGATACTCCTCCACGGTCTTTTTTGCTATACCAAGGGTATTGGACAGTTCGGCGATATTTAAAAGGTTGGCAGACTGGGAGGCCAGGATACGCAAGAGGTTGTTGAATTTCTCAATATTCCTGATGGCGGTCAGGTCGCGGATATCCCTCTTGAGGTAAGCATTTATCACCTGTTTCAACTTGGCCTCTTTCTTTTCAACATCGTCCTCCAGCACGATCGCCGGGTATCCGCCGTAGAGGATATGCTGCTCGTATAACGGAAGGATTTCCCGGACGAGCGTCTCCGAGTCGGAACCCAGGTTATAGGTTAGGTTCTTGAAATCCAGGAACTCTTCAAAATCAAGGGGGAATAGTTCAAAGTCTATAATTCTCCCGGCGAGCGAGTCCCGGAACTTTTTCTTAATCAGGAAACTGGAGGAGCCGGTTACGAGCAGTTTGACGCTGCTGCGGTACCGGTCGTGAAATAACTTGAGGAATGATGAAGGGTTCTCCAAATATTGGACTTCATCTATCAAGAGGTAGATTTTCCGGTTAAAGTCAGATCCTTTGCCCTTTAGGTATTTAACCACCTCGTCCGGTCCGCGGTTGCATAGTTCCAGGAGCACGAAATCCTCAAGGTCAAAATAAACCAGGTTAGACGGACTGGCTTTAGCCCTGAAATAATTCTCGGAGAGATAATGCAGGAGCGATGTCTTTCCGACCTGGCGGGAACCGTGGATGGCCAGGATTTCCCGGTCGTCAAGAAATTTCAGAACCTTTTTTACGATTTTGCGGTTTTTAAGAGTCTGCATATTATCGGGTAATTAGGAACCTATAGTTTACTAAATACCGGGTAAAAAGTAAAGTACCCAAATACGAGAGTATCCGCCAGAGCTGAGAACATCTTCTAAAGGACGCCGTACTTCAGGCCGCAGTCAATGTAGTGGATGATATTTTCCTGAATTTTTTTGTCCAGGGGTGTGGTCAGGGGCATGGCGGTCGGACAGAGGACGAAGGGGCCGTTGGCTGAGCCTTCTTCCATCGCTTTCCGGACCGCTTTTTCCACGTCGTCTTTGGTGCCGATTTCGAACAGCCGTTCTTCAACGTTGCCGAAGAGGGTTATCTTTTTGCCTAAAATTTTCCTTGCTTCGGTCAGCGTTACATCGCCATCCGGCGGCGGCTCCAGCGGATCGGTAGCGTCTATGCCCATTTCCAGGAAAGAGGGCAAGGCTTTCTCTGTCTATGACAAATCAAGGGCAAATTTTATTGCTTCGTTGATTTGTGTGATTTTATCCTGGTCCAGAGTAGTTATGAAAGCGCTAAGGCGGGTTTTCGATATAGTTGAGATTGTATCCAGATTGACAACACACTTTTTGGGTAGGCCGTCGGCTTGGCCTAAAGGAACTTCCACCGGTATGTTGCGTATCGTAGAAGTAATTTCTGCCACGGTAACAGCATTACGTACTCCGTACGCCACATCCCTTGAAAGCAATACCACCGGTCGTCTGCCGATTGGTGCGGGTAAATTTGCCCACCACACTTCGCCTTTTCGCATATCAAAACTCTCCCCAGATTTCCGCCGAAGATTTTGTTAGGGCTTCAACTTCCGCTCTGTTTTCGGGTTTTTTCTTATAGCCAGCCACATATTTTTTGTCCTTTTCCGCCTCATCTTCTTTTTGGAAGAAGCTATCGATCGCCTGGTTTACAAAGGCGCTTCGGTTAAGACCTCTTCGGTTCTTTTCTTTTTCTATTCTCTCGTATTTTTCCCTGGGAATAGTAACGGTAAGTCTGGCGATGTTCATGGTTTACCCCCTTAATATTGATTAGTTATATTTTAATTCTACTATTATTATACTAAAAACCACTTATTCTGTCAAGTCAACTTCGGCGAGACCTGCAGGGACGGCGTATTTGACAACCCTGCCAGAAATTGCACCCTCTTCTATTCTTCGGCGAATAGCAGGGAGTCTGTAGTTGCCGAACCTGCCGTTCTTTGCAGGTACGGCGTATTTGACAACCCTGCCAGAAATTGCACCCTCTTCTATTCTTCGGCGAATAGCAGGGAGTCTGTAGTTGCCGGACCGGCCGTTCTTGCAGGGACGGC
>JAHJUB010000044.1 GCA_018829455.1 Candidatus Omnitrophota bacterium | reverse complement strand
TCTCCCGGGTCGTTAAAACGGCGGAAGGTAAATCCGGCCGGAAGCTTCAAGCCGTCTTTAATGCGGGACCGGTTGCGGCGCAGACTTTCCAGCATCCCGGGCAGCCGTTCCATTTGCGCCAGGCCGAAAGCAGCCAGGATTTCCGAAAGACGGAAGTTGACGCCGCCGCCTTCCTTTGGTTCCTTGCCCCGGGGCAAACTGAGGTCGTGAACGTGGCCGTGGTCGTGAAAACGGTCTGCCTTCCGGTAAAGTTCCGCGTCGTTGGTGGCAATCATTCCACCCTCGCTGCAGGTTAAGAGTTTCGCGGAGTCAAAACTGAAAGCGGATATCTGTCCCAGCGTACCCGTAAGTTTTCCGCGATATTTGGCGCCGATTCCCTGGCAGGCGTCTTCCACCACAAAAAGGTTGTGCTTTTTGGCGATGGCCTGAATTTCGTCCATCGCGGCCGCCGAACCCATCATGTGAACCGGCATAATCGCCCTGGTTTTTACCGTAATCGCTTTTTCAATCTTAGCCGGATTGATGCTAAAAGAATCGTCTATTTCAACCAGAACCGGACGGGCGCCTGATTCAATCACCGCTTCCAGGGTGGCAACAAAAGTATAAGCCGGAACGATTACCTCATCCCCCTGTTTGATGCCCGTGGCGGCCAGAGCGGTCCGCAGGGCGGCGGTTCCGGAAGAGACCGCCAAACTGTAACCGGCGCCGATAAATTCCCGGAAGGCCTTTTCAAAGCGATAAGCGTAGGAAGCAGACACTTCCTGGTCGTTGAAAGCATAACGAAAAATTTTCTTTCTGCGGATTACATCCAGAACCAGTTCTTCTTCCCGGCTGCCAACCGTTTCAATTCCACCCATAATTCATCCTCATAAAATGTATTTCAACGCGCCCGGCAAATCCGGCGCAATATGGTCCGGCTTTATCGTCCAACCTTCAGTCTCTTTTGCCAAAACAGTCTGACCGGACAGAACCAGGATGGTTGTCAGGTCAGCCCGATGTCCGGTAATAATATCGGTTTCAGAGTCACCCACAAAATAGACGGCGCTCTCTTTCAGGTTGAGGTGCAGTTCGGAGGCCGCTTTCGTCACCAGCCCGGTGCCGGGCTTCCGGCAAAGGCAGGCCTCTTCAGGGATGTGCGGACAATAGAAGGAGGCATCTATCCTGCCTCCGCAAACAACAACCGCCTCAGTCATTCTGCGGTCAATTTCCTTCAGGTCTTCCGCGGAATAGATACCTTTATTGACGCCGGACTGGTTGGAAATGATAATGACCCTTGCCCCTGCCTGGTTAAGCAGTTTCAGCGCCTTTCTGGCGCCGGGCAGGAATTCAAACTCCTCCCAACTCTTGGTAAAATCGCGGGCGAAATACCGGCAGATAACCCCGTCCCGGTCCAGAAAAACGACCAGGGGTTTTCCTGCTCTTACCGCTTTGTCCACTGGAAGCCCCGCCGGGCGCTCTTCCGCCCGTATTTCTTCCGTTCTTTCATCCGGGGGTCCCGGGTCAGAAGTTCTTCCTCACGCAGAACGCTGCGCAGGTCGCCGTTCATTTTCACCAGAGCGCGGCTGATTGCCAACCGCACCGCCTCCGCCTGACCGGTTTTTCCGCCGCCGGTAACTCTCGCCTTGATATCAAACTTCTCGGCGCACTCTGCTTTGACCAGGGGCCTCTTCAGGTCTCCCTGGACAAAAGCATCCGGAAAATAAACTTCTAACGGTTTCTGGTTAACGGTAATCTTGCCGGCGCCGTCAAAAAAACGCACTACCGCCTTGCTCGTTTTACGGCCGCCGCTGGCTACAATTAAATTTTCCATAGTCCTTTTAGATTACTACAAACCGCCCCTAAAAGTCAATTGTGGTATAATAATCAAACGATGCGCGCCAGGGAAAAATGCGGGGTTTTCGGCATCTACGGACATCCGGAGGCGGCCGACCTGACCTTTCTGGGTCTCTACGCGCTCCAGCACCGGGGCCAGGAGAGCGCCGGAATCGTGGCCTCGGACGGCAAGGAAATAAAATCTCATCTGGGCATGGGCCGGGTCTCCGAGGTATTCTCCCCGGAAAAACTGAAAGGTTTGACCGGACACCTGGCCATCGGCCACACCCGCTATTCCACCACCGGCGGCTCCAATATCAAAAACGCCCAGCCCTTTCTGGCCGATTATTACGACGGATTGATTGCGGTCGGACATAACGGCAACTTCACCAACACCAAAACCTTAAGGCGCCGGCTGGAAAATAAGGGCGCGCTCTTCCACTCCACCACTGATAGCGAGCTGGTTACCCACCTTATCAGCCACAGCAAAACCAAAACCTTTCCCGAAAACCTGATTGAGGCGCTGGCTCAGATTGAAGGCGCCTACTGCCTGGTTTTTATCACCAAGGACAAAATAATCGCGGCGCGCGACCCGCATGGTTTCCGGCCCCTCTGCCTGGGCAAAATCAACGGCGGATACGTGGTTGCTTCGGAAACTTCGGCTCTGGACATCGTAGAAGCCGAATATCTCCGGGAAGTGGAGCCGGGTGAAATTGTGATTATCAGCGAAAAAGGCCTGGAGTCGCTCCAGCCGTTTTCGGTCCGGAAACACGCTCTCTGCATCTTTGAATACATCTACTTTGCCCGGCCGGACAGCCGTATTTTTAACCACAGCGTTTACCTGACCCGCAAGCGGCTGGGTGAAAAACTGGCGCAGGAATCGCCGGTAGACGGCGATTTTGTCATGCCGGTTCCAGACTCCGGTAATTATGCGGCGCTTGGTTTCAGCCAGAAAACAGGCCGGCCGTTTGAGATGGGTTTCATCCGCAATCATTACGTCGGCCGGACTTTCATCCAGCCGGCACAGAGAGTAAGAGACCTGAGCGTCAAGATTAAACTGAACCCGGTCCGGGAACTGATTTCCGGCAAAAAAGTAATCCTGGTTGAGGACTCAATCGTCCGCGGCACAACCAGCCGCAGCCGGGTGCGGACCCTGCGGAACTTCGGCGCCAAAGAGATTCACATGCGGGTCAGTTGCCCGCCGCACCGGCACCCCTGTTTTTACGGAATTGATTTCCCTACGTCGGACGAACTGCTGGCGAACCGGTATAACCTGACGGAGATGACCAAATATCTCAACCTGGACAGTCTGGGTTATTTAACCCTTGAAGGGATGCTGGCCGCAATGCCTCTGCCGCCGGAAGAGTTCTGCACCGCCTGTTTCAACGGGGAATACCCGGTTGAACCGGAAGAAGGATTGTCTAAGGAAGTTTTAGAAAGGTAGAGGCGCGATTCATCGCGCCCGCGGGTCGGATAAATCCGACCCCTACACAAATATCTTATGGATACCATCACCATCTTCTACCCGATGTACAACGAGGAGGCCTGCCTGAAAAGGGCGGTGGAAGCCGCCCAAGAGGTGGGGGACCTGATGTCCGCGGAAGGCGAAATATCCGACTACGAAATCCTGCTTATTGACGATGCCTCAACCGATTCCACCGGGAGACTGGCGGATGAACTTTCCGCAAAAGACCCCCGGGTTAAGGTGGTTCACCACCAGACCAACTGCGGCCTGGGCGGCTCCATGAAATCCGGGTTTGCCAACGCCGGGATGGACGTCATCCTCTATTCCGACGCAGACCTGCCGTTTGACATGATGGAATTGAGGAAGGCATACCGGCTGATGCGTTACTATGAAGCCGACGTCGTTTCCGCCTTCCGGTTTGACCGCACCGGCGAGGGCCTGCGCCGGCTCATCTATTCCAACGCTTACAACGCGCTCATCAAAACCTTTTTCCATTTACGGGTCAAGGACGTCAACTTTTCGTTTAAATTGGCGCGCCGGGATATTTTCAAAGAGATAACCCTCAAGTCCGAAGGCAGTTTTATTGATGCGGAACTCCTAATTAAAGCCAGCCGGTACGGTTTTAAAATTATCCAGTTCGGGACCGATTATTTCCCGCGCAGCCGCGGGGTTTCCCGGCTTTCCAGTTTGGGCGTAATCGTCAAGATACTCAAGGAGATGTTCTGGCTGCGCCGGGAAATAAAAGCGATTGTGCCGGTCGTCAAAGTAGGGGTCGGATTTATCCGACCCGCGGGCTCGATAAATCGAGCCCCTACTCGCAATGACAAATAAACTTTTAATTGTCAACGCGGATGATTTCGGCTTGTGCGCAGAGATAACAACCGGCATCATCAAAGCGCACACTGAAGGAATCGTAACCGCCGCTTCTATTGTCGCCAACGGACAATATTTTAAGGAAGGGATAGCGCTCTTAAAAAATACCGGGCTTGACCCTGGCGTCCACCTCACCCTGGTGGGCAAAGAAAAACCAATTTCCGGACCAATCAACGGACTGGTAGACGCGGAAGGATATTTTCTGGCAAACTACCGGGAGGCCGCAGTTAGAATTGTGTCCGGCCGGTTTGACCGCACAGCCCTTAAGAAGGAACTTTTCGGCCAGGTCGGGCTCATCAGGGATTACGGCATTATCCCAACCCACCTGGACAGCCACCAGCACTTGCATCTTTTACCGGCCATCCGGAATATCGCCTTAGAAATAGCCAAAAAATTCAACATAAAATGGGTCCGGCTGCCCTCATCAAACCCCACCGGTCTTCAGGAAATAGGTGTAAACCTTTTGAGCCGGGCGCTGAAATCAGGGGCAAAGCAACAGAAACTGTGTTTCACTGATTATTTTCTCGGGTTTCAGGAGCGGGGAAGAATGAATGAAGAACGGCTCTCGCTGATATTGCAGCGCCTCAAACCCGGCCTGGCCGAAATGATGGTCCACCCGGGCTGCGATGCTTCCGGTAAATATAACTGGGACTATCGCTGGGAGGATGAAATCAAAGCGCTGACTTCGGAAAAGGTTAAAAAGATAATCAAAGAACAAGGTATAACGCTTACGACCTTTAAGAAAATGTAGGGGCGCCATTTATGGCGCCCGCGGGTCGCATAAATGCGACCCCTACAAAAATCCGTAATGAATAACAGAAAATATAATCTTTTTGCCCTTGCCGTAATCCTCGGCTTCCTGACTTTCCGCATCTTTTACATCGCAACTACCGGCTATGACCTGTCCGACGATGAGGCCTATTTCTGGGACTGGTCCCGCCATCCGGCGCTCAGTTATTACGACCAGGGCCCGATGGTCGCCTGGATTATCCGGTTATTCACCCTTCTCTTGTCCCTCTCGCCATTTTCCGTAAGAATAGGCGCGCCCATCTTTATGGCCCTGACCGGCCTGGTCATCTATTTTCTGGCCAAAGATATAATGAAATCGGCCGGACTGGCGCTAATCGTCCTGCTTCTCTTTCACCTTACCCCACTCGGCGCGGCCGGCGGCATCATTATGACCTATTACGCGCCCCAGGTCTTCTTTATGGCGCTGGTTGCCTTGTTCCTGTGGCAGATAGTCAAAAGCGGAAAAGGATGGTGGTGGTACCCGCTCGGCGTTTGCCTGGGTCTGGGGCTGCTTTCCCATCATATGTTCTTCTTCTTTACGGCCGAAGTAGGCCTCTTTATTCTCCTTTCCCAAAAGAACCGGCGCTGGCTTAAAAGGAAAGAACCTTATCTGGCGCTCCTGCTGATGTTGTTGACCGCCAGCCCCCTGATTATCTGGAACCTCAGCCACAATATGGTGATGTTCCGGCACGCCCTGGGAATGATGTCCAAACCGCAGCATATCGCCAGGCCGCTGAATGAACTCATCCAATATATCGGCGGCCAGGCCGGCGTCCAGACACCGCTCTTCTTTCTGGCGGTTATCTGGGGATTATGCGTCAGCGGATATCGGGGGCTGAAACTGAAATCCGATAAATACCTGCTGCTCTTCTGCCTCTCGGCGCCGGTGATTTTATTCATTGCGCTCTTAAGTCTGGGCGGACGCAGCGAAGCCAACTGGCCTGCCTCCGGTTACATTACCGGCGCAATCGCCGCAGTTTACGTACTGGCGGAAAAGTACCGGGCCGGCCAGAGGCCAATCCGGATTATAATCAAGGCATCCCTGGCGCTAACTCTGCTTATCTGCATCACCGCCTCGGCCATCGCTTATTATCCGTCCTTTGCGCCGAAAATTGGAATCAAAATCACGCCGAAGATGGACCCGGCCAACCGGCTCTACGGCTGGAAAGCGTTGGGAGAAGAGGTCTCTGAAGTTTTGAAAGATATGCCGGCCGGGACTTTTGTGGCGGCCAGCGGGTACGGCCAGGCCGGGGAGTTGGCTTTTTACGTGGCCGGTCAGCCGGAGGTCTTCGCGCTGCCGGCCGGAAGACGTTTCAGCCAGTATGATTTCTGGAATAAAAATATGGACGTGGCCGGTAAAGACGCGGTCTTTGCCGATTACCGGCCGATGTCTGAAAAGGCAAAAAGTTTATTTGTCAGGGTTAAACCGGAAGCCCGCCTGATTATCCGGGACCGGCGCAGCGGCCTTACCCGGCGTGAGTTTCACATCTACCGCTGCTACAATTATCAGCCTCCGTCTGAAAACCTCTTTAAGTTTTAACACCCCCGATTTCGCGTTATTTTAAATAATAATTTCCCTAATTTCCCTAATCATAGCCGAACTTCCGGACGAACCAGGTCTTGACGCCCTGAACCATAAACAGGTAGCTAACAACAATCAGGAAGAGGATAATGAAGTACGAGGGAGGCGGCGCCACAAAACCGAAAAATTTGGCGACCGGGGAAAGCGTGATGATTATACCGAGAGAAACAATCAGGATAGAGGTCAGGATTAAAAACCGGCTCGGCCGGCTCTCCAGAAAGGGAACCTTGCCGGTGCGGATTACGTGAATGACCAGGGTCTGGGTACAGAGCGACTCAATAAACCACCCGGTCTGAAAGAGCGGGGCGGAAGCGCGAAATAGGAACAACATAATGCCGAAGGTCAAAAAGTCAAAGACGGAACTGATGGGGCCGATGATGACCATAAATTTCTTGATGGCGGTGACGTTCCAGGGTCTGGGTTTCAAAAGATAGTCCTGGTCGATGTTGTCGGTCGGGATAGCCAGTTGGGAAAGGTCGTAAAGAAAGTTGTTGAGCAGTATCTGGATGGGCAGCATCGGCAGAAACGGCAGAAAGAGACTGCCGCCGGCCATACTAAACATATTGCCGAAATTGGAACTGGAACCCATCTTGACGTACTTAACGATGTTGCCGAAGGTCTTTCGGCCCTCAATCACACCGTCTTCCAGCACCATCAAACTCTTCTTCAAAAGAATGATGTCGGCTGATTCCTTGGCAATATCAACGGAATTGTTCACCGAGATACCGACGTCGGATGCCTTCAGCGCCGGAGCGTCGTTGATGCCGTCGCCCAGGTAGCCGACAATCCGTTTGTTGTCCCTCAGGGCATTGATTATCCTCTCTTTCTGCAAGGGTGAAAGCCGGGCAAAAACGCTGGTCGTCTCTACCAATTCCCGCAATTCTTTAGGGCTGAGGGTATCCAAACGGTCACCGGTCACCAGATTGGTTACGTCAAGTCCGACGTCACTGCAAATTTTCCGGGTAACCAGTTCGTTATCGCCGGTCAGGACCTTCAGTTCAACACCCAAATTCTTCAGAGCCCGGATCGCTTCTTTCGCCGTAGATTTCGGCGGGTCAAGAAAAGCGACGTAACCCCTTAAAATCAGGTCTTTTTCGTCGTCCCGGGAATAGGCCTCCTTCTTAACCTCAATGTCTTTGTAGGCAATCGCCAGAACCCGGTATCCGGCCGCGCTTAAACTATCGTATTCTTCCTTCAGGTCGGAAAGGATTAAATCCTCCATGTCCAGCAATTCACCGTCCAGTTCATACCGGGAACACCGTTTGAAAATCTCTTCCGGGGCGCCCTTGGAAATCAACTTATCATTACCGTCCATTGCCACCACAACAGACATTATCCGCCGTTCAAAATCAAACGGTATCTCGTCCACTTTCTTAAACTGTTTTACCGGAAGTTTTGCGGACTTGAGGATGGCGCGGTCCAGCAGGTTCTTCAGTCCGGTCTGGTAGAAACTATTCAGGTAGGCATATCTTAAGACATCCTCATCCTCCTGCCTGATTACGTCGCAGTGTTTTTCCAGCACAATTTTATCCAGGGTGAGGGTGCCGGTCTTATCGGTACAGAGCACGTCCATCGCGCCGAAATTCTGGATGGAGTTCAGACGTTTGACGATGACCTGTTTTTTAGCCATGGCGATCGCGCCTTTAGAAAGGTTGATGGCCACGATCATCGGGAGCATCTGCGGGGCAAGGCCGACCGCCACACCTAAAGAAAAGAGCAACGCCTCAATCCAGTTGCCGCGGCGCAGGGCATTGATGGCGAAAATAAACATTACCATAAAGAACATGGCGCGAATCATCAGCCAGGTGAAACCCCGCATGCCCTTCTCAAAACCGGTTTCCGTACGCATCGTGGCAATCCGCTTAGAGAGTTCACCGAACCGGGTGGAAATGCCTGTTTTGATGACAACGCCGAGCGCGGTCCCGCTCACGACGCTGGAACCCATAAAGGCGATATTGCTGAATTCCGAGGCGGAGGCGCTTGCGGGATAGACCGGGCCGGCGGTCTTCTCGATGGGGAACGATTCTCCGGTCAGGGAGGCCTGGTTAATGAACAGGTCCTTGCCGGAGATAATGCGCAGGTCGGCCGGTATCATATCCCCGGCGGATAAATCCACAATATCCCCGGGCACAATCTCCCGAATCTTTATTTCGCGGAGTCGGCCGTTGCGGTAAACGGTTGCGGTGGCGCGCACCATTTCGCTCAATTTTTCCGCTTCTTTCCCGGCGCGGTGTTCCTGGATAAAAGACAGAAAAACGCTCATCGCAGCCATCAGAAAAACCAGGACAGCGCTGATTTTTTCCCCGAAGAAAAGTGAAAATGACGCGATGATAAGCAGCACGATAACCAGCGGATTGATGAATTTGGAAAGTATCTGGACAATTATCGTCCTTCTCTTTTTCCGGGCGGGTTCATTGTGGCCGTATTTCTCCAGACGGCTTTCAACCTCTATTTCGGAGAGACCTTTTAAAGAAGTATTTAACTTCCTTAAAATTTCCTCCGGCGAAAAACTGAGGTATTCCAGGTCCGGAACCGGCGTTTTCTGTCCGTTATTAACCATGGGAAATGAAAGTTTGAGAAAAAATCTTTGAAGTATATGTTATCATATTGAAATGCCAATCAAGAAATTTCCGGGCTTTTATGGTTAAAAAGACACGTTTCTCCTCAAAATTAAAAAAGGTTATTGCCGCCGTCTCCATCCTGATTCTGGTTGCCGGCGCCACTTACCTGCACTTTGACCGGACCGGCAACTTCCGCACGGTCAGTCCGGGCCGGGTTTACCGGTCCGGACAGTTGACGGAAAAACAACTGGCGGGATACGCCGAGAAATACGGCATCAGAAGTATCCTGAACCTTCGGGGAAGAAACGAGCAGTCTGCCTGGTGGAAAGAAGAAATTGCCACATCCAACCGGCTGGGCCTGAAGCATTACGACGTCGGATTATCGTCGGGCAGAGAACCGGCGACAAAGGAGATTCGGGAATTGGAAGCTATTTTCAAAGAAGCGCCGAAACCGCTCTTGATACATTGTTTCGGGGGTGCGGACCGCAGCGGCTTGGTTTCCGCCATGTACCTCTACCGGGTTGAAGGATACCCCTACGAAAAAGCGCGGAGACAGTTATCTTTTCTTTACGGTCACAACACTTTGTTATATCCGGATACAAAGGCGATGGACCGGGCTTTCGCTAATTTTTGCGCAAGAGACCAGGTAAAATGACAGATTATTTTAAAATGGAAAAGAAAATTAAAATCCTTGTTTTGCTGTTCCTGGTTCTGCGCGCCTCCTTCTCTTTCGCCGCAAATCCTCCGCAACGCCAGGTTTCGGAATTTCACCTGGCCAACGGGTTCACCCTGTTCTGCGAAGACGTCTCCGGCAGCCAACTGGTAAATTTCTCCCTGCTGATAAAAACCGGGTCAGCCACCGAAGGTACTCTGATGGGAAGCGGGGTTACCCATCTTCTGGAACACCTTATCTTTAAAGGAAAGGAGACGGAACGGCTGGCCGCGGTGGTGGAAAATAACGGCGGTTACACCAACGCCTACACCACGCATGATTATACGCTCTTTACGGCCACCGTACCCGCCGAAAGTTGGCGGGAAATATTGCCGGCGCTTCTGCGTTCAATCTTTCAGCCGGACTTCACTCCGGAAGATTTCAGCAAAGAACGGGAGGTTGTCCTCAGGGAGATAAGCCGCAACGAAGACCAGCCCGGTTATCAGGCCGGCCGAAACCTCTGGAACGCCGCCTTCCTGGTACATCCCTACCGTTTTCCAATCGGCGGTTATCCGGCGGTCCTTTCGGAAATAACCTACGCGGACTTAAAAGCGTACCACCGCGCCTCTTATGCCCCGGGGAACGCAATATTATCGGTAGCCGGGCCGATTCCGGCGGAAGAAATCAGGAAAGTTTGCACCGAATCTTCGGCCAAATACAAAGCACAGCCGGCATACCTCCCGGCGGTTCCGGCCGAACCGGCGCAGGTAAGTTATCGGGAGAGAAAAACCGAGTTCCCAACTCAGTTAACCTACCTTTACTTCGGCTATCATATCGGCAGTCTGGCGGATAAGGACACCGTTGCGCTGGACGTCCTGGCCGGCGTCCTGGGCGAAGGGAAGACCTCACGGCTCTACCGGGCGCTGATGGAAAAGAATCTGGCTTATTCGGTAGGCAGCGCCGCCTATACGCCGAAACACCCGGGGCTCTTTATCGTTTCCGCGGTCTGCCTTCCGGAAAAAGCGGAAGAGGTTAAAGACGTTATTCGGAAAGAGATAAAAAAAGTTGGTTCCGGCATCTCCCGAAAGGAGTTGGCGGAAGCGCAAAAAAGGATGCGGAGTTCTCTCCTTTTTGGCCTGGAAACGGTTGAGGGCAGGGCAGCCGACCTGGCCGTCAACTATTTTTTGACCGGAAACCCGCTCTATTCCCAAACATATCTGGCGGAGATGAACCGGGTAAAAGAAGCGGATGTAAAGACGGCCGCGCAAAGATACCTGCGGGAAGAAAACCTCACCCTCGCGGTGGTCGAAGACGTGCCCCCCTCACCTACGCCTCTCCCCTCAGGGGAGAGGGTTGGGAGTGAGGGGTGTATAAAACTAAAAACCCTGCCTAACGGCATCCCCCTTTTAATAAAAGAAGAACACGACTTGCCGATCGTCTCTATTTCGGTCTTCCTGAAAGGCGGACTCCTTTTTGAGGAAAAAGATACCGCCGGACTCTTCCCCATCCTGTCAGAACTCCTGATTTCCGGCACAAAGAGAAAAAACAGTCAGCAAATTGCAGGCATCGTAAATTCCTGGGGCGGGTCCCTAACGCCCTACAGCGGCAACAACAGTTTCGGCCTGACTTTAAGCATACCTTCAGAGTTCTGGAAAGATGGCCTGCAACTCCTCTCGGAGATATTGCAGAAATCCGTTTTCCCGGAAAAAGAGATTGACCGGCTCAAGGATGAGGCGTTGGGAGGCATCATCAGCCGGGAAGAAGATTCCATGGCGAAGGCGGATGAAATTCTGCGGCAGTCCATCTTCGGCAATCACCCCTACGGATTACCGGAAGGCGGCGCCAGGGAAAGCATCCGGCGCATAAACCAGACCATCATCCGGAAAACCTTCCGGAAATTTCTGGGCAGTAACAACCTGGTCATCACCGTTTTTGGAAACATCAACGAAGAAAAGGTAAGCGCGGAAACGAGCCGGCTCTTTGCCAATCTGAGCCCGGTGGAAATCGGCTTCCCGAAACCGCTTTCCGCGGAACCCGCCGCCGGACTGACCAAAAAGGAGACGACCAAAAAGAAGGAGGCGGCCCTCCTGATGGGCTTTCCCGGCATCTCCGTTGCCGCAGAGGAAAGACCCCAGTTTAACCTTTTGGCTGGCCTGCTCAACAGCCAGGAAGGCATCCTTTTCCAGAAACTACGCGAAACAGAACCCCTTGTTTACAGCAGCGGCTTCGGCTATTTCCTGGGTCTGGAACCGGGCCTGCTCTATTTCTACGCCCAATGCCAGCCGGAAAAGACGGCCCGGGTCCGGGAGGTAATGGAAGAAGTCATCAGCCAATTAAAAAAACAGGCAATCAGCCCGGCGGAATTGGAAAGGGTGCGCGCCAGAGTCCTGGGGAGCGAAAAAATCAGCCGGCAGACCCTTTTCAGCCAGGCGCAGGAGGCCGGCCTTTCCCAGCTTTACGGCCTGGGTTATGACTTTGCTTCAAAACTGGAAGAGAAAACCAAAAAAGTTAATCCGGCTGACCTGCAAAAATTTGCGCAAAAATATTTTCCGCCGGAGCGAAAGATAGTGGTCATCATCAGCCCATAATAAATCCCCCTCACCCCTACCCTCTCCCCAAAGGGTAGAGGGATATTTTTCAATATTTCCATCCTCTCCCCTCTGGGGAGAGGACTAAGGTGAGGGGCAAACAATGAATCCGCAAAACGTTTACCGCTTATTAAAGCAAATTCCCAGGGGCAAGGTTACAACCTACGGCGCCGTTGCCCGTGCCCTGAAACAGCCGCAAGCCGGTCGGCGGGTCGGCCAAATCCTGAAGCAAAACCCTTGTCCGATAAAAACCCATTGCCACCGGGTCGTCCGCTCCGACGGCATTATCGGCGGATACTGCGGAAACAATCCGGCCAACATCAAGCAGAAAATAGCACTCCTGAAGTCCGAAAAAATTGAATTCAAAAACGGAAAAGTTGTACGTATCTATCCGCTCCAGCGTTTCCTCTTCACCAAGTTCTTATTTGCATTCCTTTTGTTCTTTGCCAATTTTTCTCTCGCCGAAGGGGCCACTTTAATAACGTTTACCCAGAAAACTCTTCCGCTATCAGGTGAACCAATAATCTATACGGTGTAAGCGGGTTAACGAAACGCGCAGAATGACCGCATGCCATATCGGGGAAAACTTTTATCTGTATTCTTTTCCCGTCTTTACCCAC
Organism: Candidatus Omnitrophota bacterium; assembly: GCA_018829455.1. Taxonomy (GTDB): domain Bacteria; phylum Ratteibacteria; class UBA8468; order MWAK01; family MWAK01; genus JAHJUB01. The sequence continues at coordinate 10,866 of JAHJUB010000044.1, read as the reverse complement.
AAAATACCCAGATACTCGTGCAGGGCAATCTCTGACTTGCGCAGGTTGTCAGTCCTCGGGAAATAAAAATTAGGCGGTCTTTTACCATTCCCGGTTTTCACCAAATGCCCGGTCGGAGCGGATATCGGTCTCAACCCGGCATTTTCAAAAAGCAGCATTGCCCGGGCCATATGGTAGGCGGATGTAACCAAGAAAAACCGGTCGTGCCCAACTATCCGCCCAACCGCCTCAGCCTCGTCTGCAGTATCTCGGCTGATTGTTTCCAGCACAATTGTATTTCTTTTTACACCGAGCGTTTCGGCAACCTCAGCCATTATTTCCGCATTAGTTTTCAGGTCGTAAACCGCACCGCCGGAAAGAAGCAGTTTGCTGCCCGGACACAGGCGCTGAAGCCGTATTCCTTCTGTCAGCCGAACCAGGGTCGTCTCGTCAATCTGCCCGGTTACCGGTAGGCTCGGGTCGGATGTGTGCCCGCCGCCCAGCACCACAATCCAGCGGATTTCCGGCAAGCCCACCCTATTGATTAGCGGCGGGTATTTCCGCTCCAGAGGACCTACCAGCCGGTCCGCAACCGGCTGATAACTTAACACCAGCAGGGCAAATGCGGCCAGGGCAATCAGGAAACGGCCGATATTCTGCCGTGACTTTGACCGGCAGAATAAGAATCCGCACAGAAACAGCAGGCCGAAAAGTGTCAGCGGGGAAAGGACCATCCCGATAATTTTTTTAACCAGAAAAAAAACCGTAATATTCATACCTGACTTTTAAAATTGGCGCGGTTGTCTTGTTTAGGAGAGGAACTTCGCTCAAATCCGGCAAATCCCGTAGAGAAAATTTCTTTTAAAGGAGTAAGCCGGGTGGCAATTACTCTGTTTCGAGTTTGTGCAGGATATCGGTCAAAGAAAACCGTATTTCATCCGACGACGAACCGGTTTCCAACAACGCCTGTAAGGTCTGAACGGCCTGGTCAACCTTTTCCGCGGTAATCAACCGTTTCGGTTGAACGGCTTTCACCACCGAAGAATCGGTCTTCATCAAAACCTCGTTCTTTTCATAATGAAGTTCCTCATAGAGTTTTTCGCCGGGCCGCAGGCCCGTGTAAATAATTTTAATGTCCTTTTCCGGCTTCAGCCCGGCCAGGGTAATCAAATTCCAGGCCAGGTCTTTAATCTTAATCAAATCTCCCATTTCCAGAATCAAAATCGCGCTCTCCTGGCTGACTGTGGCCGCAAAAAGAATCAGTTCCACCGCTTCCGGAATAGTCATAAAGAACCGCTTGATTTCCGGATGCGTCAACGTAATTGGGCCGCCATCATCAATCTGCTGTTTAAAAATGGGCACCACACTGCCGGCGCTCTCCAGGACGTTTCCAAAACGCACGGCTTTGAGTGGAGTGGCGCCATTAGTTTGACGGCTCTGGAGATAAATTTCGGCTAAACGCTTGGTCATGCCCATCACGCCCACCGGGTTAACCGCCTTGTCCGTAGAAAGCATTATAAAGTGGCTGATGCCGTTTTCCAGAGCAAGGTCCACTAAAATCTTGGTGCCGAAAACATTGTTGCGAATGGCTTCATCCGGATTTTCTTCCATCACCGGCACATGCTTGTAGGCAGCCGCATGGAAAATTATTTCCGGTTGATAATCCTTAAAAATCCGGGTTATCTTGGATTGGTGGCAGATATCGCCGATAATCGGGTACAGTTTAGTCCCGGGGAATCTTTTAGTCAATTCGTTGGTAATGTAAAAAAGACCGGTTTCGTTTTGTTCCAGTAAAAGTAACCAGGCTGGTTGATAATCAAGTATCTGCCGGCACAATTCCGAACCGATGGAACCGCCGGCGCCGGTAACCAGAATCCGTTTGCCGGCCAGAATCTCCCGGATGCGCTCATTCTCAATTTTTGTCATCCGGCGGTTAAGCAAATCTTCCATGCCAACCGGCCGCAGCCGGTCCAGTCGCACCCGTCCGGCCAAAATGTCAGTCATGCGGGGAATGGTCCGGTTTTTCACGCCGGCCTTCTGGCAAGTCTTTACTACCCGGCGCATCTTTTCCCCGGGGAAGTTGGGTATGGCAATAATAACTTCCTCCACCCGGGAGGTCTTTAAGATTTCAGGCAATTTGTCGATAACCCCCAAAATCCTTACGCCGTGAATCAGCATTCCCTGTTTTCGAAGGTCATCGTCAAGGAACCCAATCGGGTTTGACTTATTGCGCTGCTGTTGTAAACCCCTTAAGACCATTTCACCTGCTTCGCCTGCGCCCAAAATAAGCGTCCGGGTTGCATCCGGATTCAGTCTCGGTTTAAAGATAGGCCAAACTTCCCGGTATAATCTGACGGCAATACGCAAAAAGCCAACGCCAAAGGCGAGGTAAACGGCAAAAAGAATAAAGATAGAACGGGGCGTATCGCGCAATCCGACGATTAAAAAGGAAACAAAAACCAGAGAAACGGTTCCCGTCAGGATACTTTTAACAATTGAGAGGAGGTCGCGAAATCCGGCGAAACGCCAGGTGCCGTGGTAAAGGCCGAAATAGAAGAAAGAAACGAGATAAACAACCAGCGCCGCCGGCAGTATCTTGAAATAAACGGATAGGTGGGAGGAGGACAGGGTGAATTGCCAGAAACGGGTGGCGAAGGCAAGATATAGCGCTAAAGCAATAACTATCAGGTCGCCAACTATCAGAAACCACCGCCGCCAATCCTTAAATATCGTCTTCATCTCGTTTAATTTCTGTTATTCCAAACTAAATTATATCTCTATCCGTCATTTCCAGTCAATAAACCAAAGCGCCTCATCAGAAATCTACCTAAAATGCGCCTTTTGCTAATTTTTCCGCGCCTGCGGTGCGCGGGTGGCAGGGGAAAATAATTGGCAGGGTTTTTGATATTTCACAAAACGTCCTTACCAGTTTGGCTAACGTCTCCTTGCTGTCAACGTTGGAGGGACGGTGAGCGGAGTTTTTCCGGATGCGGTATTGCACTGTTGCCAGGCTTGCCGCCAGGGTTGAATTAACGTCGCCGACCACCAAAACCAGGTCCGGTTTTTCCTTTTCCAGCACCTTTTCAAACTCCACCATTACCGCGGCCGTCTGCTGGCTGAGCGTACCGGAACCAACGCCGAGACAAATGTCCGGCGCCGGCAACCAATATCACCTTCTTTTTTCATATTTTTGGGTTTTTCATCATTCCGCTCAATTTTCGTCTTCTTCGATCTTACGCGATACAAAACACTGCATACAACGGAACAGACTTTATCTGATTCTCAAACCCGAAATTTTTTGCGGATATCCTTATCGCGTACGGCGGGGAATATTTTTCTTTATACACCGATAAGCTCCTGGAACGAGTATGGGCGCTTGATTTGACTTCCACGGGAATAATCTTATCTTGGTCTTGAATTACAAAATCTATTTCAGCGGTATGGGCAGAATCCCAATAATAAAGCTCGCTCCGATGAATCCGCAATTGATCCGCCACATAATTCTCCACAATCGCGCCCATAAAAGTATTGTGCGTCTCGATGGATGTTAAAATATTATGCGCCGGCATCCCCGACTTTAAGGTCAGCAACCCGACATCCCCCATATACAGCTTAAAACTTGAAAAATCCTGGTAGGCCGCCAACGGCATGTGCCCGTGTTCAACCTTGTTACATTTAACAACCAATCCTGCGGCACACAGCCAGTCGATCGACGATCCAAATATCGAAGCAGAACCTCCACGCTGGATGACCTTGTATTGAAATTTCCGGTTGTCCTTGGCCAATTGCGCCGGTATCGATTGAAAAGCCGCCATGATCTTTGTCGTTTCGGCAGGCGTGGTATACTTTGCCATATCCGCTATATAGGTATCAACGATCAGCGCTTGCACAGTAGCCGCATCCAATAACCTTTGACTCGTACAATACTCATTTACAACGGCAGGCATACCGCCGACAATTAAATACTCTTTGTACAAATGAAGAGCCGTATCATGAAGCATGCGTGATAAAGGGATGTTACCCGTATAACAACCGCGTATTGAGACTGCCAACGGCTCCCTGTCCACCGCCCACAAGAACTCTTCGAGATCCAACGGATACAGATGGAGCAGATCCACTTTGCCAACCGGAAAAGAACTTTTATCACGATTGAAAGCAACGCCCAAAAGACTTCCGGCCGCAATCAGATGATATTCCGAGACGCTTTCACAAAAATACTTTAACGATGTCAACGCTCGCTCACACGATTGGATCTCATCAAAAAAAATAAGCGTTTTCCCCGGGACTATTTTTTGTTTATAAAATATCTCCAAACAATTGATAATATGTTCCGGCGAAATATCATTGTTAAAATCTGCGGCAACAGTTAAATTAGTTTCCAGATTAACATAAATAACATTTTCATAATTGTTTCGGCCAAACTCATTAATAACATAGGTCTTTCCAACCTGTCTTGCCCCATACATGAGCAAAGGCTGGCGCCGGTGGCTATTCTTCCATTCAGACAACTTTGCCGTTATTTTTCGTTTCATAATCAGATATTACCATATTAATACACTTAAGTCAACTTAAATGCTCTAAAACAGTATTTTTATTGAGTTAACTGTATTCTGCTACCACCTTACCCGGCTCTGTTGTCTTGGCTTTCGTAGGGTGAGCCGGTTGGAGTAGAGATATTGGATTTTACCCAGGGCGCCGGAGGTTATCATTTCCTTCAGTTTCCGGATGGCTGGATGATAATTGAGAATATGGCCGACCATCAGAATTAATCTATTTTTTTCCGTCAGTTCCGTCAGTTCCGTTCCCTCCTTAACCGTTAAGGAGAGCGGTTTTTCCACAAATGTAGTTGCCAAGATTGTTTGGCGTAGTTAATGTAGGCGGGTTCCCTTTCCAACGCTCTGGAAAGGGGTCGGATTTATCCGACCCGCGGGCGCGATGAAGCACGCCCCTACAAAAAACCTGTCATTCCCGCATGTATTAGACGGGAATCCACGTTGTAGCGCGGCGTAAAACAGAGACGATGCGGGCGGCGGTTTTGCCGTCCCAGAGCGGTATCCGGAATGGTTTTTTGCCCTTGCCGGCCATGATTTTGGCCACCTCGCTCTTCAATTTTGCGGAGTTATTCCCAATCAGGACGGCGGCGCCTTTTGTTACGGTGATGGGCCGCTCGGTATTTTTACGCAGAGTAAGGCAGGGGATTCCCAACACGGCGGTCTCGGTCTGCAGGCTTCCGGAATCGGTAATTACCAGGCGAGAGTTTGAAATCAGGTGAATAAAATCAAGATAACCCATGGGTTTGGTTAAAATAAGGCCGCTTTTCTGAATGGTATCTTTGAGCCCGAATACCTCGAGGTTTTTTGCAGTGCGCGGGTGGCAGGGAAAAACAATCGGCAGAGTTTTCGATATCTCACAAAACGTCCTGGTCAATTTGGCTAACGTCTCCTTGCTGTCAACGTTAGAGGGACGATGCAGGGTCAAGACGGCGTACGCGCTTTTTTGGAGTCCGAATTCTTTCAGAACGCCCCGGCTTTTATTTTTCCGGCGCAAAAAAAAGCGGAGACTATCCACCATAATGTCGCCCACCAAAAAGAACTTTTCCGGCGAAACGCCCTCCCGGAGAAGATTTTTGTTATCATCGGCGGTGGTAGTGAAAAGATAATCGGAAAGAGAATCGGTCAGGGTACGGTTAATTTCCTCCGGCATCGTCCGGTCAAAACTGCGCAGGCCCGCTTCCACGTGTGCCAGGAGAGGCAGCACGGAGTTTTTTCGGATGCGGCATTGCACCGTTGCCAGGCTTGCCGCCAGGGTTGAGTTGACGTCGCCGACCACCACAACCAGGTCGGGTTTTTCTTTCTCCAGCGTTTTTTCAAATTCCACCATTACCGCGGCTGTCTGCTGGCTGAGCGTACCGGAACCAACGCCGAGACAAATGTCCGGCGCCGGCAGTTGCAGGTCACGGAAAAAAACATCGGACATATTGGTGTCGTAGTGCTGGCCGGTGTGGAGGATGAGGGGTTGAAATTCGGCCGGATATTTCTTCAGTTCGCGCCAGAGCGGCGCAATCTTCATAAAATTAGGCCGGGCGCCGGCAACCAGTATCACCTTCTTTTTTCTCTTGTTCATTTACCTGGTTTCAAAGAAGAAGCCGAATCTTTAAGGTATTTTTTCCGGCAGGCGGGACAGGTCCCTTTCTTCCCCTCTTTTATTCCTCCCCCTTTTCGTTGAGATGCCCCCTCTCCCCACCGGGGAGAGGGCGGGGGGGAGGGTGAACAATTCAGAATTGCTTGCCAGGGATTCCTGGCAGGCGGCCAGGATTTTCAAAACCTTCAAACCCTCCCGGCCGTCGGTCCGGGGTATTTCCCTCTTTTCCACGCATTCCAGGAAATACCTGGCTCCCGTGCGGCGAAATATGCAACTCATCGCCGTATAGTTATAGGTCTGCCGCACAGATAAAACCCTCTTCCGGTACAAAGGCCTTTGAAACTACGTAACCTTCTTGCAGATTTAAAGAGGTTTTCATTTGCTGTAACGAGTGCTTATCGTACTTGGTTCCTTTTTCCTTAACCTCCAACCCGACACCCTTTTCTTTTAAGAGGAAATCTATCTCTTTGCCGCTGCGGCGCTGATAGTAACGAATCTCGTCCAGTTTCTTGAGGACATTAAAAACCGCATTTTCCAGGACCGCGCCGGAAGAAACCTTCGCGAAACGATTGAGAATACCTGTATCGCAAAGGTAAACTTTTTTTGCGCCGCTAACCTCGCGGTCAACCTTGCTGCTAAATGGAGCCACCAAACTAACAAAGTAAGTTGCCTCCAAAAACGAAAGGTAGGCATGAATGGTGGTTCTGCTAACGCCCAGCTCGGAAGCGATTCGACTGAGATTTAATTTTGACCCCACCCGCTGCATCAGGAGCAGAATAAGGTCGCGCAATACGGAGATGCCCTTAAAATCAGACATGGAACGGACGTCCTTTTCAAAATAGGACGTAAAGATATCATCCAGCACCGCATTTTTTTCGGCGGCGTCCGAGGCAAGAACCACCCTCGGAAATCCGCCATACGACAGATATTCTTCGTAAAACTTAACTGTCTGCTCATATGCAACCGCATTCTTGCGGCGGTCTTTCTCCTTAAACTCCCGGTAAAACTCTTTTTCAATGCCGTTAAACCAGAGGAGTTCCTCAAAATCCAGCGGGTAGAGTTCAAGAAGAACTTTCCTGCCTGCCAAACTCTCCGGAAACAGATTCTTTAAATAAAAACTGCTGGACCCGGTGGTGAAAAATTGAACCTGATAATGGTCGAAAAGGTATTTTACCACCTTTACCACTTCCGGCATCGTCTGGATTTCGTCCAGAAAGATATATGCTTTTTCGTTGATGTTTATGCCGTAGGGTTTCAGATTAGCCCAGACGTTATCGTAATTCGTTTCCTGAAAAACTTTCTGCACAATCGGGTTTTCCAAATCCAGAAACGCTTTATTTGGACTTTTGATTTCGTCAAACAACATCCTGAAGAGCGTTGTCTTACCAACCTGGCGCATGCCGGTTACGACCACCACAAACCGTTTATCAACCCAGGTTCTGAGTTCTTCAAGTAACTTTCGTTTATATGGTTTGTTCATTTTTGACTCAATTTTGTTCATCTATACTATACAATATTATACTAATTCTGTCAATTACGCCTATGGTTTGCCCTCCCCCCAGTTTCCATATTCCGGTCAGAATCAAGGGCGTTTTTGGCTGTATCCTGAGGGGGAAATGTAGTTGCCGAGCTTGCTCGGCGTTTTTAATGTAGGGGTCGGATTTATCCGACCCGCGGGCTCGATAAATCGAGCCCCTACATTCATTTGCCTGGTTTCAAAGAAGAAGCCGAATCTTTAAGGTATTTTTTCCGGCAGGCGGGGCAGGCTCCTTTCTTCCCCTCTTTTATTCCTCCCCCTTTTCGTTGAGATGCCCCCTCTCCCCTGCGGGGAGAGGGCGGGGGTGAGGGGGAACGGTTCCGAATTACTCGCCAGCGATTTCTGACAAGCGGCCAGTATTTTCAAAACCTTCAAACCCTCCCGGCCGTCGGTCCGGGGCGTTTCCCTCTTTTCCACGCATTCCAGAAAATGCCTGGCCTCCTCCAGAAGCGGTTCCTCGGTCCCCACGGCTACTGCCTCTGTCTCGGCTTTCTGGGCGGTCGGAACCCGGTACTTCCAAGCGACTTTATGGCCATAGAGGAATAATTTCTCCTTGGTTGTATCGTCAAAAAGCGCCATCTTCTCACTGCCAACCACCACTAATTTCTGTTCTTTGTACGGATGGAGCCAGGAAACAAAGATATGCGCTTTAACCCCGGACTGGAAGGAGAGATGCGTCAGGGTCAGGTCAAAGATTCCGGGCTGAAGGTAAGCGGCTCCGGTGGATGAAATTTCGCTTGGTTCCTCACCCAGGAGCGCCAGGATAACCGAGATGTCGTGCGGTGCGAAGGACCACAGGATATTCTCCTCGCTCCGCATCTTACAAAAAATTGAGCCGGTTGGAATAGAGATATTGGATTTTACCCAGGGCGCCGGAGGTTATCAATTCCTTCAGTTTCAGGATTGCCGGGTGGTAATTGAGGATGTGGCCGACCATCAGCACCAGCCCCTTATTTTCAGCCAGTTCAACTAGTTCCGCTCCTTCTTTAACCGTCAAAGAGAGCGGTTTTTCCACAAAAACGTCTTTGCGGTGCAGCAGGGCTTCTTTGGTTATCTGATAATGCGTGGCCGCCGGCGTGGCAATGACCACCACCTTGACCTTCGGGTCCTGCATAACCTCATCCACCGAGGAAACAGTCTGAACCTGATATTCTGTGGCAAAAACATTCAGCGTCTCCTGGTTTGAGTCGCAAATCCAGCGCAGAGCGCCAAGCTGATTGAAAACCCGAACCAGATTTTTCCCCCAATATCCCGCCCCAACCACCACTATATTCTTTTTCATAATTTTATTGGCCTCTTTTTTGCGAAAAATCCTTGTCTCCAAGTATGTCGTAAATATGGGTTCTGTCTCCGGCAAAAACCGGTTTTCCTCTCAATTTTCGTCTTACAACCTCAGTTAAACTGTAGTTGCTAACCTTACTTGGCTCTAATGTTTTACCCCTTCTTTCTTGATAACCTTGAGTATCGTAATTAACATAATTTTGGCGTCCAGAAGGAAACCTCTGTTTTTTAAATAATACTCGTCAAATTCAACCTTGATGGGGATAGGGAGCTCATCCCTGCCGTTAATCTGAGCCCATCCGGTAATCCCCGGAGTAAGAGTGTGCACATTTTTTTCCGTCCTTAATTCTATCAAATCGTCCTGGTTGAATAATGCCGGCCTTGGGCCCACAAATGTCATATCGCCTGATACTATGTTAAATAGTTGCGGCAGTTCATCTAAGCTGAACTTGCGCAAAAAAGAACCTATGGGCGTAAGATAGTGGTCCGAATCTTTAAAAAGATGCGTGGCAATTGCCGGGGCATCAATCCGCATCGTGCGGAATTTGCACATTTTAAATATTTTATTGTTTTTTCCCACCCGGTCCGACCAGTATAACGCTGGGCCGAAAGAGGTCAATTTAATAATTATCGCAAGTACAAACAACGGTAAGATTAAGCAAATCAATAGTAAAACTGCGGTAGTTAAATCAAAAATGCGCTTTACCATCTTTTGTCATTGCGAGACACCGCAGGCCGCCCCAAACGTCATTGCGAGCCCCGAAGGGGCGAAGCAATCTCAATCCCTCTAACGGTTTCTCTAATGCCTTCTTCAAGAGTAAAGGGAGGTTTCCAGCCAAGCAGGTTCCTGATTTTACTGCTATCAACAAGAAGAGTTCCTGTCAATTTTTCCATTTCTTCAGTCTTTCCTGCAATTTTACACAACGCTTTTAGGATGATGGGATGCAAAAAAAATAATACCACTTTTTTCTTCATCGCGCAAGCGATAATCTTTATTAACTCCGGCGTAGAAACATCCTGTCCATCACTTACCAGAAAAGTCTCGCCTACAGCCAGCGGATGAGTGACACAAGTAATAATAACATCCATCAAATTGCCGAGGTAAATAAAACTGCGCCGGTTACTAATATTCTTGAATGGTAAAGGCAGGCCAGCGCCAGTGATTTTAATTAAATTCTTAAAATTGGCCTTCACCCCCGGTCCATAAACCAAAGGAAGCCTCAAAACTACCGTTTGAAGCCCAGTCTCAGCGGATATGCAAGCCAATGAATCTTCAGCTTCTCGTTTGCTGGTACCATAAGCATCCTGGGGTTCAGGAATATCTTTTTCAGTATACGGCCTTAAAACCCCCTCACCATTGACCTTGACAGAACTAATAAAAATAAATCTCTTAACTCCTGCCTTTGCAGCCATTCGTGCCAGGCGCTCAGTTCCAAGCACATTCACTTTACGAAATACTTCAACAGAATCAACCACTGGATCATTCATAATATGGACGTGTGCCGCCAAATGAATGACTGTATCAATCCCCGTAAAATCCTGATCGCAGAAATTACAACTTTCAATTGAATCTAAATGCACGCCTTCAACGCCGGCTGGCAGAACACTAATTGCGGATTCTTTCCGGAAGGTACCCTTAACCTCCCATCCGTTTTCCAGCATTTTAGCGCATATCGCGCGCCCGATGAATCCCGTTGCTCCGGTTATAAAAACTGTCGGCATGTTTAGTTAAATTTAAAGACTATTTATACCAGATAGTGCGATTAATATAATCAATATAGCTCATGATAATCCGAACGACTTTCTTGGAAACATTATCTACATCATGGTCAGGTATTACCCTAAATTGACGGTCTGTTTTCGAATGCTGAGCGATAACAACTTGTATAGCCGTAATAATATCTGCGCTTTTTAAACCACACATTATC
>JAHJUB010000179.1 GCA_018829455.1 Candidatus Omnitrophota bacterium | reverse complement strand
CCTTTCCGGTACGGCCTGACCGTCGCCACGGCCATTTGAACTTGCCAGCGCGTTTCTCGAATTCCTGCCACGCAGGGCCGTATATGTGAGCGAGTATCTGCCTGCCCAACTTGCCTTCAAACCGATCCACCTGATCCAGACGAGCGAGGTCCAATGCTCTTTCCATACCCGCCAGTGCAAGATTGTCCGTGATGCTGTCCATCATATTTAGGACAACACCCGCCTCGGATCCCAACTCTTCTTTCAGCTTGCGAGCGTTCACGATTGCGTCTAGCCGAGGCGTGCCCACCACAAACCAGCGATCCACATCCTCCTTAACGGCAGCGATCAGCCCGTGGGGCCAGTAGCTATCCACGATTGTGAGTACGTGGTTGGCCATCTGGCGCTTGAGGTAGTTGCGAATCAGATCAATGGAGAGAAGCTTGCAGTTGTCGTAATCCATTGGGATGAGCGTGACACCATTGAATCGTATGGGGTCCACGTCCGTCTTTGTGGCCATATCGTAGAGATGAGGCATTTCCAGACCCAGGATCGAGGCAAGGGCCGAGTCACCGTAGGTGAATTCGATCAACATTACGGGTAGGCTGGCCTGGCGATGCTTGTCAATCTGACGGGCAAAATGGAGGGCCGTGTCCAGGGCAAGGGTCGTCTTCCCGGTGCCGCCGGAGTAACTGACGAAGCCGACGGTATACTTCTCTGGCAAACGAGTCATGCTGCCCGGACGGATCTCGGCCTCTCGAATGCACTTGCCTGGATCGAGGAGGAACTCCTCGCTGCTGTAAGTTCGGACATTTGATTCTGCCAGCAGTTCCCGAATCATTCGCACGTCGTAGGGATGCTCCACCAGGTCTTCGTAGTCTATGATGATAAGCTGACAGGACGGAATAGCGCTATAGATCTGGCCAGTGAATAGCGCTTCCTCATACTCCACGTCCTCAATTCGCTGCAGGGCCTCAAAGACCTCCAACGCTCTCGCAGCCACCAGAACTTTCATCTCTCTCGTTCCCCTTCATGAGAATTACGCATTACCACGTTACATATTAGAAATGATACCACAAAACATGGATAATCACAAGGTACAGTGCCATTTGGGAGTGAACACTCGCTCAACACACTAACCCTCAGTAATAATAGCACTTCAGAGCTTATCTTGCATGATATTGCTCTGTCCGCAGCATGACTTCTTTATGACAAGAATATGACAGAGTTTCTGTTGTCAAATGCTACGCAGAATGGTATAATATGAGCATGGCACGAGACAAAACCGGCGTCCATTGTCTGAACGATCATAAACGAAGGAAAGAAGATCGCCATGCCCAACGACAGGAGACTTTCACCGGATAAAAGATTCTCTACGCGGGATAGTCAAGGCACAGGATTGAGTCGGCTGAGCACAGCTATCCTACCCGAGCGTTACCATGCTAGATACCGTGAGGCTCTCGCCGAGGAAGTAAATCAACTTCCGCTGCTAGGGAACTCCCGACCGATCAAGTTGGATGAGTTTTTCATTCCTCCCCACATCGTGGACCCTGGAAAGTCAGAATACACAGAGACGAGTACCGAAACGATCGGGATTTGGGATGCTCTCTTTCGCTCTCCGCGGATCATTCTCGTAGGGAAAGTCGGCACAGGAAAAAGCACCCTGCTTCGCTATCTCGCTCTTCGTTTTGCGAGGAACGAAATGCCAGCGGGATACGTGCGGAGAATGACTTTCGCTCACCATGCTACCCCCGTTGACAAGCTATTACCCGTCTACATCCCACTCCAGGAGTTCGGGGCCGGCAGCGGAGATCTGCTGGACTACGCTTCAGGCAGTTTCGCACACTATGGGTTTCCCAATGCGAAGAACTTCCTCCTGCGTAAACTGCGAGAAAGCCAGTGCCTGCTTCTGATAGATGGTCTCGATGAAACCGAAGACCAGCGGGTAGCAGAGGGGGTTTCCAGATTCGTCACGGGGTTCCCGCGCAACCAAGTTATCGTGGCCATGAGACACATCCCAGAAGGCTGCCATCTTCCAGACTTCACGGTACTGGAGCTGATAGGTTTCAACGAGAAAGAGAGAGAATCCTTTGCTCAAAAAGCAATAGGAGCTCGTTCCTCGACGTTTGTAACCCTGATCCAGGCCCTGGAACGCAATGAGGGGCTAAGACGACTGGGGTCCGCCCCTCTGCTTCTCTCATCGATGATCCTTCGCGGAACCCAGGGACCATCTCCACTCCATCTCGGGCCTTTGTACGAAGCCTGTTTGCAAACCCTCCTGGTTACGTGGCCAGAAACACGCCATCTTTCGACCTCTGCCTCCCTGGACCCCGCCTTACAGGAGGTAATCGTCGAGGAGCTAGCTTCACTGCTCCATCGTCGACAATGGGACTCGTTACCCCGGGACGAGATGCTCGCCGCTCTGCAAGAAGCGACACTCGCAGTGGAAGCTCCTGCGATCTCTCCTGAAGATCTGCTGAACTCACTGGTGACCCAGAGCGGTATCCTGCGCCGCAAACCTGACGGCAGTTACAGCTTCATGGACTGCGCCCTCCAGAAGTATCTCACCGCGCGCAAAGCGACACGGGAGGGCAAGGTCAACGAATTGGCCACGAGGGCAAGCGATCCATGGTGGCAGGATGTAATCATTCTGGCCGCGGGCCTATCGCGGGACGCCAGTGAGATCATCCACCTGATACAGCAACGCATGACTGACACGACGGAGGCTCTGTTTCTCAACGGCCAGTGCCTACCCGACGCACCGGATACCGGCGAGACGGTGCGCGACAAAATCATCAGTG
>JAHJUB010000043.1 GCA_018829455.1 Candidatus Omnitrophota bacterium | reverse complement strand
TTGCCGGAAATCGAAGAAAATCCTTGAATTTTACCCACTCACTTTGGAGAAGACCCGTAAAGAATTACTGCTCTCCATTTTCCACCCGACCGGTCCGCTGCATGACGGCGCAGTCATTATTGCGCAAAATAAGATTCTGGCGGCCGGATGTATCCTGCCTCTCTCGGAAAAGATGACTTTCAACCCATTGGTCGGCACCAGGCACCGGGCCGGCCTGGGCCTTTCCGAACAGACCGACAGCCTGGTCTTAATCGTCTCCGAAGAAAAGGGCTTTGTTTCTTCGGCCCGAAACGGAAGTATTTCCTATAACATCTCCGTGGAAGAGACAACCGGCATGTTGAACGAAGCGTTAGGGGCTGCCACAAAAGAATAAAAAAAATGAAAATAAACAGACAACATCTTAAGAGTTCGGTCAGAAACAACCTGGAATTGAAAATTCTGGCGGTGGTGGTCTCCATATTGGTCTGGATTTACGTCTATCATGTTGAAATTGGGAATTAACATTGACCACGTTGCCACTTTAAGACAACAGCGCCGCGGCCAAGAACCGGACCCGATTTCGGCCGCATTGCTGGCCGAAACAGCCGGCGCCGACAGCATCGTCTGCCACCTGCGGGAAGACCGGCGCCACATTCAGGAGCAGGACCTCCACATCCTGCGGGGCGCCATCAAAACGAAACTTAACCTGGAAATGGCGGCCAGCCCGGAAATTATCAAAATCGCCTGTCAGGAAAAACCGGACTGGGTAACCCTGGTGCCGGAAAAGAGAGCTGAATTGACAACGGAAGGCGGCCTGGACGTTGAAAAACGGTCAGGTTACCTGAAAGACGTGGTCTCGGAATTCAGGAAGTCCGGCATCCCGGTAAGCCTTTTCATTGATGCGGACGCAAACCAGATTGAAGCCGCTGTCAAAACCGGCGCGGAGACCGTGGAACTTCATACCGGAAGGTATGCGGACGCCGCAACCGAAAAAGAGAGGGACGCCGAACTGAAGAAGATTGCCGCCGGTTCCAATATGGCGAAAAGTTTAGGCCTGAAGGTCGCGGCCGGCCACGGCCTGGATTACCGCAACGTTCGGCCGATAACCCGGATACCGGAAATTGAGGAACTGAACATCGGATACTCCATCATCGGCCGCGCAGTCTTTATCGGCCTGGAAGAAGCGGTCCGGGAAATGATAAAATTAATACGGAGGGGAAAATGTTAACTGGACAGAGGGTGCGTTTGGTCTTATGGAGAACCGGGGGAACCGGCGCCGGTGGCACCGGTTCCGTAATTGTGGTCCGGGGAATGGTAACCGCTGAGAGCGAAACGATTTTACAAGTTGAGGGAAGGCTCTACCAGCAAATCCTCCAAAGCTCCGGCGATACGATTGAACGGCCCATCGGCGCCGAAAACAAGCCGCTCATAATTCCGGTGGCCACAATACGCTACGGCGAAGTAATTGAATCAGGCACCCCGGCCGATGAATTGGACCAGAAGATTCGTCTTCTAAAACCGCTGGGCAGGGATGAAATTCGGAAAATAGGGGGACTAACGTAGTGTCACCCTGAACTCTTCGTTACACTCAAGGGTAAACTCCGTGAAGGGTCTGGTGTTTTAGTGCGGGATTCTTCCCCCCGCTTACCACATGCGGGGGTCAGAATGACAAACCATTTTATGGACGGACAACAACCTTCTGGCGCTTCAGAGATGGAACAGGACAAGCGGCCGGCCCTGGAACGTTTCACCCGGGACCTGACCGCGCTTGCCCGCCAGGATAAACTGGACCCGGTTATCGGCCGGGACGAAGAAATCCGGCGGGTCATCCAGGTGCTCTCGCGGCGAACCAAAAATAATCCGGTGCTCATCGGCGAAGCCGGCGTGGGCAAAACCGCTATCGTGGAAGGATTGGCACAGAGAGTAGCTTCCGGCGACATCCCGGAAACCTTAAAAAATCGCCGGGTTCTAGCCCTGGACATCGGAGCTCTGATAGCCGGCAGCGTCTTCCGCGGCCAGTTTGAGGAAAGGATAAAATCACTCCTGAAAGAGATTGAGAATGAACAGGGGAAAATTATCCTGTTCATTGATGAACTCCATACCCTGGTCGGCGCCGGAGCCGCGGAAGGAGCGATGGATGCATCAAACATGCTCAAACCAGCCCTGGCTCGGGGGGAACTGCGGTCAGTCGGCGCCACCACCCTGAACGAATACCGGAAGTTCATTGAGAAGGACCGGGCCCTGGAACGGCGGTTTCAAACGGTTTTGGTTAAGGAACCCTCTGTGGCGGATACCGTTTCCATCCTGCGCGGCCTGCGCGAAAAGTATGAGATGCACCACGGCGTGACGATTAAAGATTCGGCGCTGGTTGCCGCCGCCAACCTTTCCAACCGCTACATCACCGAACGATTCCTGCCGGATAAAGCGATTGATTTGATTGACGAAGCCGCCAGCCGGCTCCGCATGGCCATTGACAGCAAGCCGAGCCAGTTAGATGAGATAGACCGCAAAATAGCCCAGTTAAAAGTTGAGCGTGAGGCCTTGAAAAAAGAAGAAGATAAAGCCGTGAAAGAGCGGCTCAATAAGGTTGACTCGGAACTCCAGGTATTGGAGCAGGAAAGCCAGAAGTTAAACACCCAACAACAGAAAGAAAAGACTATTATTCGGGAAATCCAGCGCCTCCGCGGGGAGATTGAAAAAGGGAGGAGTGAAGCGGAACGCGCCAAACAGGAAGGAAATCTGGCGAAGGCCGCAGAACTTCAGTATGGCACGATGCCCGGGCTCCAGCAAAAACTGGAGGAAGCCGGCGCCAAACTGGCCGGGGTACAGAAAAATATGCAACTCCTGAAAGAGAGCGTAGACGAAGAAGATATCGCGGAAATCGTCTCCCGCTGGACCGGAATCCCTCTTTCCCGGATGATGGAAATGGAGACGGAAAAACTGCTCCACATGGAGGAACGAATTCACCAAAGGATGGTGGACCAGGACGAGGCGGTCACCGCAGTATCCGATGCCATCCGGCGCAGCCGCTCCGGACTCTCGGACCCGAACCGGCCCCTGGGCTCTTTTATCTTTTTGGGTCCGACCGGCGTAGGCAAAACAGAACTGGCGCGCAGCCTGGCGCAGTTCCTCTTTGACAGCGAAAAAGCGCTGGTGCGCCTGGATATGTCGGAATACATGGAACGCCATACGGTCAGCCGTTTAATCGGAGCGCCGCCCGGTTACGTCGGTTACGAGGAAGGCGGCCAGTTGACCGAAATA
Organism: Candidatus Omnitrophota bacterium; assembly: GCA_018829455.1. Lineage (GTDB taxonomy): Bacteria > Ratteibacteria > UBA8468 > MWAK01 > MWAK01 > JAHJUB01. The sequence continues at coordinate 2,475 of JAHJUB010000043.1, read as the reverse complement.
ATCCGGCGCCGGCCCTATTCGGTAATCCTCCTGGACGAAATTGAAAAAGCGCACCAGGACGTCTTCAACGTCCTTCTGCAAGTCCTGGACGCCGGAAGACTGACCGACGGACAGGGCCGCTCGGTTGACTTCCGCAACAGCATCCTGATTATGACCAGCAACGTCGGCGGCGAATATATCCAGGAGATGGGCGGCGTGGAGGAAAAATCCCGCAGCCTGGTTCTGGAGAAACTACAGCGCACCTTCCGCCCGGAATTCCTCAACCGGATTGATGAAATCATCCTCTTCCACCCGCTGGGTCCCGACGAAATAAAAAGAATCGTGGAACTGCAGTTAGGATACCTGAAGGAGCGTCTGGCCGGCAGAGATATTACAATTGAAATCAAACCGAAGGCCGAGAATTACCTTGCCCAAAAAGGATTTGACCCGGTCTTCGGCGCCAGACCCATCAAGCGGCTTATCCAGCGGGAAATGGAAAACGTCCTGGCCAAACAATTAATCTCCGGGACGATTAAGCACGGGGAGAAAATTATCGTCGATTACGACGGTAAACAGATAATATTTATTTGATGCCTATGGAATTAAACAATAAGATAGCCATCGTCACCGGCGCGGCGCAGGGATTGGGCGAACACCTGGCCCAACGTCTGGTAAAGGAAGGCGCGTCCGTAGCGCTCTGGGACATCAGTGACACGGTGCTTAAAACCGCGGAAAAAATCGCCGCGGAATTTCCCGGCCGGGCTTCCGGTTACGTCGTGAACGTCACCCAAGAGAAAGAGGTTGACGACACCACACAAAACGTGGTGAAAAAATACGGACGGCTGGACATTATGGTGGCGAACGCCGGAATTGTAAGAGCATACGAAATAACCGACTTTCCGCTGGCCGACTGGCAACAGACCATTGAAGTCAACCTTACCGGATATTTTCTCTGCGCCAGAGCCGCGGCCCGGATAATGAAAGAACAGAAATCCGGTGTCATCATTGAAATCAACTCCAAGAGCGGTAAAAAAGGCAGTTATAAAAATTGCGCCTACGCGGCCAGCAAATTCGGCGGCCTCGGTCTGACCCAGTCCATCGCCCTGGACCTGGCCCCAAATGGAGTCCGGGTAAATGCAGTCTGCCCGGGAAACCTGCTGGACTCCCCCCTCTGGGTAAATAACCTCTATGACCAGTACGCCAAAAAGTGGGGAATCAGTAAAGAGGAAGTGCGCAAAAAATACATTGACCAGGTCCCGCTGGGAAGGACCTGTACCTACGAAGACGTCGCCAATGCGGTCGTCTTCCTGGCCGGCGAACAGTCTTCTTACATAACCGGCCAGGCGATAAATGTGACGGGGGGGCAGGAAATGCGCTGAAAATTGTTGTCATTGCGAGCCCATTCGGTAGGACAGGCGTCTCGCCTGTCCTGTAGGTAGGGCGCGGTAATCTCATGTATTCTGTCATTGCGAATCCGCCGCGAGCGGGCGGCGCGGCAAACCTGGAGTTTTTAAATGGTTGAAAAAGACATAGAAAATTTGCTGTCACTTTACCCGGACGAATTTTTTCCAAAAGATGGTTTTAAACTAAAAGGTCAACAGACTAATATAGCCGGCCGGCGTGTAGATATAATTTTTACCGATAAATACGGCCGAACGATCGTCTTGGAAATCAAGCAAGGAGTTTTGACAAGAGACGCCGCCGGACAAATAACTGAGTATTATGGATTACTTAAGCAAGAAAATCCAAATCAAAACATAGAGTTGATATTATGTGCAAATATCATTCCCCACGAAAGAAGAATATTTTTAGAAAACGCGGGTATTGAATGTAAGGAGTTGCCTTTATCCCTAATTAAAGAAATTGCCGCAAAGAATAATTATAGGTTCGCTGATGAATACAAAGAAAGTACATGGGAAAAAATTTCTACGGTTAAGCGAACTAAAATGCCTTTAAAATTAACTTCAAGGATAAGAAGGGTAAGGGTGTTGAGGTTTATTGAGAAGTATGGCACGCCGTCGTATGCAGAATTGATGCGGGGGTTGTCGTATGTGATGTCAGCAAAAGAGTTGCAGGAGTCTATTGACAACTTGAAATTGAGTGGACAGATTATTGAGGATGTGGATATCAAGATTAGTGGGAGAATGAGGAGGGTGTTTAGGATAAACAAGGGGTTGAAATGAGATGCCTAAGTCGGAATGTTGGTATTGCGCTTGTTGTTGTGGCACTTCTTGTGGTAGGGCTTGGAATAGGAATGTGGTGTGGAGATGTTGAGGAAGAGTATTGTTCACCAGCCTTGCATTGGAGTCTTATGGTAAACTTTATGTTTATCTTGTTGATTTTATCAGAGTATGGTCGGTGGAAAAGAGGAGGGTAAGAGATGAATAGGAGGGATTGTGCTTGACAGAGCGTGGCACTGGATGTGGCTCTTGACATTGTTATCAATCGTGGGTGTTGTGTTTAACATCAAGAAGAAAAAAGTATGCTTCTATATCT
>JAHJUB010000042.1 GCA_018829455.1 Candidatus Omnitrophota bacterium | reverse complement strand
TTATTTTCGGAAATTCTAATCCGGTCCAATAAACGGACATTATAAATCCCGTCGTAGAGGGAAGGGCTGGCCTGACGGTTGTCACGGACGGCCTCCAGAAAACCGGCCAGGCAGTGGACGTGGCCGCTGAGCCATCCGCCGCTGAATTTTGGCCCGGGAAATGAGACGTCTGGTTTCGGATAGCGGTTAACCGTGACCAGTTTTTTAAACCCGGCGCTGCCCCCCAGCGGCTCATCCGGGTCGGACTGGTCGTAGAATTCCAGGAAATTGGGCTCCATGGAATTGAAGCGCAGGGCGCCGCGGGTCCCGTAAATTTCAAACCTTACTTCATCCTGAATCCCGGTTGCCACTTTTGACGCCTCAATTACACCCAGACACCCATCTTTCATCCGGGCGTTGATAATCACAAAATCCTCCGACGTCACCTTTTTCATTACCCCGTCTTTACCCGGTCTTTCCGGATAAAGAATCCGGCTGACCCCGGATATCCGGTTAAATTCTCCGGCCAGAAAATAGGCCAGGTCAACCGCATGGCTGCCCAGGTCAGCCAATACGCCGCCGCCCATCTCCGCTTCCTGTTTCCAGCCCATCGGTTTTTCCGGGTCAACATTACCGGAATGGTAATAGGCGATGCGGAAAGATATTATTTTTCCCAGAGAGCCCTCTTCCATCAGGTTTTTCGCTTTAAGAGTGGCCGGGTAGAAGCGCAGGTGAAATGTCATCTGGTGGATTCCGGAATAATTCCGGAGGGCAGCCTCAATCGCTTGCGCTTCGGGACCGTTGCAAACAAGCGGTTTATCGCAGTAAACGTGTTTGCCGGCGGCCAGGGCGGCCAGGACCTGTTCCTGGTGAAAAACGTTTGGTGAGCAGATATGGATAATGTCAATCTTCGGGTGGTTTATCAATTCCCGGAAATCGTTGGTGGCAAATTCAAAACCGAAACCGGACTTAGCCTGCTCGGCTGTTTCCCGGCGCGCCGTGCAGACACCGAACAGTTTTGCCTTTAGCGGCGCCGGCCGGTAATAGAATTTAAGGTTTTCGTATCCGTAGGCGTGAACACTACCGATGAAACCGAATCCGATGATACCGACGTTGTAGGTCTTTTCCATCTCTCCGGACTGATATTAATTTGACGGCAAAATTAGAGTAATGATATCACCCGCGTTTAATACAATGCTTTTTGCTTACGTAGTGCGATCCTGAAAGGGTCGCACTACTCTGTGAAATAAGTCATTGCGAGGTGATTTTTACCGAAGCAATCCCGTTTTTCAAGGTTGAGATTGCCACGCCCCAACTACAGGACAGGCGGGACGCCTGTCCTGTAGTTGGGCTCGCAATGACAACTAAACATTAATTTAACAGAATACTTAGAGAGACTGTTCCCGGCCGGTATTGACTGATTTCTCGATTGCTTCCAGAATCGCCTGGACCTCAAGGCTCTCTTCAAACGAGACCGGCGGTTCGCCTCCCCGGAAGAACTCCACAATCTTTTTCAGTAAATCAGTATAAAGACGGGAAGCGTCCACCGGCAGAAACTTTATCACCTTATCGTTAAGCCCCAGCACCGCGTAGTGCCAGATACCCTCATTCAGCTGGATGGTTGCCCTCCGGCCGTCACCGTATTCAATAATCCCGGAAATTCCCATCGGGTCCCGGCGGCCGAAGACCTTTTTGGCGCCCGTACCCATAACGGCTTGGATCATCTCCACGGTGTGAATTCCATACCAGACGATGGAACTGCCGGCCGGCGCCTTGCCCAGCGGTCCGAGGGCGCCGCCGATTTTCGGTTGGGGAATCTCCCGGGGCAATTGCATAACCTGGGGCGCAAAACGCAGAGAAGATGCGCTGAATACTTTTAGATTCTTCTCCCGGGCAAGCCGGAAAATCTCCTGCGCATTTTTAAGGGTATCGGCCGGCGGCTTGTCCAAAAAAATCGGTTTGCCGGCATCCATTACCTTCTTAAAATAATCCAGGTGCAAAGAAGGGTCGTTAATCTCCAGCAGGAAAACATCCGTTCCATTTAAAACCTCTTCCAATTTCCCGGATGCTTTTACGCCCCACTGCTCAAGTTGTTCCTGCCTCTTGTCCTGGTCGGGTTCGGATTGGAAAGGAGATGGAAAGCGCAGGCAACTAATTACATTCATACCTTCAACTCTTTGGTCCGGAGGACAATCCGGCGCCTGCAAACGCCGCGTAAACTCAATGGTGTGACTGGTATCCAATCCGATAATCCCCGCTCTTATTTCTTCCATTTTCCTCCCTGACTGTTAAATGATTTCGTTACATCCCGCCCAGTTTGTGGCACTTCTCAATAACCCACATCACCCTTCGGGCGCTCTCCGGAGTAATCAAAAGCGGTTTTCCCTTTTTCAGCGTGTGGTAAAGATCAGTATAAAAACCCAGGCTTCCCGGCGATTTGTCTTTGGAAAGTTCCCAGGTTTCTTCCTGCCAGGGGATTTTTTCGCTGTTATAACTGCGGTCCGAAGTCGGCGCGGTTTCCACCTTCCGTTTGGGGAGTTCTGCCGGGTTAAAGAATTTCCAGGAAAGTTTTCCGAAGTCGCCATGCAGACCGCCCTTAGTTCCCATGATACACCATATATCCTGGGGGTAAGCGCAGCAACTGCTGACTTCCAGGTCCACCATCGGACCCTTTTTGGTCTGGAAAACAATCTTTACGTGGTCGTCGGCGTCACCCAGGGTTAGGGTTTTGTCCAAATGGCAGAAAACCTTCGGTTCTTCCTCACCCAACAACTGCAGCGCCTGGTCAATGGCGTGCGGGCAGGTGTTGTTCAGGGTTCCGCCGCCAAACTTCTTCAGGGTCTGCCAGTCCCACCTGCGGGAAAAACCGTTCCAGGATATCTTAATCAGAACAATCCTCCCCAGTTTGCCGGAGTTGATAACCTCGCGTACCTTGACGAAATCAGGCGCGTACCGGCGGTTCTGGAAGACGGAAAGGATTTTTTTAGTCTTTTTGGCTATTTCAATCATCTGGTCGGCATCCGACAGTTTTGTGGCCATCGGTTTTTCGCAGACTACGTTCTTGCCGGTTTTCAAAGCCTGGATGACATTAGTTGCGTGTTGGGTGGACGGGGTGGCAATTACGATAAGTTCCGTCTCTTTGTCTTTTAGTAAAAGGGTAAGGTTTGGGTAACTTCGGCACTTAAACCTCTTTTCCGCTTCCCCTCTCCGGGTTTTGTCAGGGTCGCAGACAGCAACAACCTGATACTTTTCCGGTAATTTGCCCAAGAGGTCGGCATGAATGCCCCAACCGCTTCTTCCCAGACCGGCTATTCCTACTTTTACTTTTTCCATAAATTGGAATCCTCCTTTTGCCCATCAAAAAAACATTTTAATCTTGTTCAGATTGCCCCCAACCTGCGTTCTGTTATGCCAATGGCTTCTTCGATAATCTCAATTCCTTTGGCCGCGGTCTCTTTATCCATAATGATGGGCGGTGAAAGACGCAAAATATGGTCGGCCGGCACCCAGGCCAGTCCCCGCTGGAACGCCTCCTGGTAAACCATTTTGCCGGCTTCCACGAAAGGTTCTTTGGTTTTACGGTCTTTTACCAACTCTATTCCCAAGAGGCAGCCTTTGCCGCGAACCTCGCCGATAATCGGATGATTTTCCTTCATCTTTTCCAGCAGACCGAGGATATAACGGCCCAGTTCGTCTGAATGCCGGCAGAGGTCTTCTTCTTCAATCACCTCAATTGAAGCCAGGGCTGCCGCGCAGGCCATCGGGTTTCCGCCGTAACTGGTTGAAGCGGATATCTTTTCCAGGCTTTCTTTGTATTTTTCCGAAACACACATCGCGGTCACCGGAAAACCGTTGCCGAAGGATTTGCCCAGGGTTATAACATCGGGCGCCGTATTCCAGTGCTCCATGGCAAACATCTTTCCGGTCCGGGCCATACAGGTTAAGACTTCGTCGGCCATCAGGAGTATTCCGTATTTATCGCAGAGTTTTCGGATTCCCTGAATCCAGCCGTCCGGCGGCACGATGGAGCCGGCCCAGCCCTGGATTGGCTCCAGGACGATGCCGGCCACCTGGCCGCTCGTTTCGTTCTTGATGACCGTTTCAATGTAATCAACGCAGTGGAGGTTGCATTCCGGATAAGACAGATTGAAGGCGCACCGGTAGCAGTATCCCCGGGGCGCCAGAAAGAAGCCGGGCGCCCTCATGCCCTGGGTCTTATCAACGCCGGCCAGGCTTACCGCGCCCATTGTCTTGCCGTGGAAATCCCGGTGGAAGGAGATGAACTCAAATTTACCGGTGGCGGCCCTTATTGACCGCAAACCGGCTTCCACCGCGGTGGTGCCGCTGTCGTAAAGCTGAATGCCGGAAAGGTCGCCCGGCAGAATCTGCGCCATCTTCTCCAGAAGTTTCATCTTAATCGGAGTGGTAAAGTCATGGCAGTTCATCAGGGTCCTGGCATATTTTGCCACCGCCTCGCTGACCTTGGGGTGGCAGTGTCCCAAACTGGTGACGTAGATGCCGGAGGAGAAATCAAGGTAGGTATTTCCGTCAACGTCAGTCAGGGTGACGCCGTGTCCCTTCTCAAAGACCACCGGGAAGAGTTTCACCTGGCTGGAGTAACCCTTCATATATTTACTGGCCCGATTATGGTATTCCTGTGACTTCGGGCCGGGCGGGACTGTCCTGATATTCGGAACCTTTTTCAAATCAATTTCTGCCCAGGAGCTCATTATTCTTCCTCCAAATATTTGATAGCCAGGAGCGCTGCGCCTTTGGCGGCTGCCTCATTTACATCCGGCACTATAATCTTCAGACCAGTGGTTTTTATAAGAATCGGCAGTAGCAGCGGTTCTTTCACCCCTCCGCCGACCAGGAAGACTCGTTTCAGTTTAACCGCGTTCTTTATCTGGTCAAGATAAGCGGTTACCTGACGCGCCAAATCTTTAAGCGCTGCATAATAAATATCTTCGGCCCTAACCGCTAAACTCAGGTTTTTTAGGGAACCTCTGCCTTCACTGAAACAGGTTGTAACCAGAACGTGGTTGTCTCTATCAGGCGCGGAATTGACCAAAGAGGCCTGCAGCCGCAGGTTTCTTCTTAGCCAGTCAAGCACAACACCGCCGTTGGCAATCGCTCCCATCAGGCCGAACGTTCCCGGTCGGAAATGTCTTCCCGAAGCCCAGCCCGAACCCGGTTTGAACACAAGTTTCCGGGTTAAGACCAGAAGAGCCCAGGCGGTGCCGCAGGAAAGTAAACAATCCCCAGGATTTATTGCGCCGGCGCCCAGCGAGGCGCAGTACTGGTCGTGGCCGCCGGAAATAACCGGAATGCCTTCCGGAAGCCCCAAAAGTTTTGCCGCCTGTTTTTTTAATCTGCCGCCGGGTTTGCCGGCCGGCACAATTTCAGGCAGAAAATTATTTTTTATTCCGGCGATATTCAAAAGGTCTCTATCCCAAGCGCCGGAGTTGACGTTGAAAAAGGAGGTCATGCCGGCCGCAGTCTGGTCCAGGAAGAACCGTCCGGTCATTTTGTAGTTCAGGTAGTCCGCCACAAACGATATCCGGGATATTTTCCGGTGGATTTCCGGCTCATTTCTCTTAAACCAGGGGATGACTGTTAGGGGGCACCAGCCCCGGAGAACGTGACCCGTCTTAAGGTAGAACGTTTTTTCGTATTGGCGGTTTAGTTTTTTGGCTTCGGATTCGGCGCGGTTATCAAGCCAGGTTATGCCGGCCTGGAGCGGTTCCAGTTCCTTGTCCAGCGGAACGAAAGTTCCGCCCTGGGTGCTGGTAACGATGGCGTCAATCTTTATATTTGATGAACCGTCCTTCGCGCGTCGTATTTTTTGAACAGCAGACAGAGCCGCCCGCCACCATTCTTCCGCTTCCTGTTCCACCATTTTCGGACCGGGATACAAGGTTTTCGTTGGGTGGCGAGATTCACAAACAGGTTTACCGGTATCGTCAAAAATAAATGCTTTGGTATTTGTCGTTCCGCCGTCAATAACCAAAATCATAAGTAAAATTCAGACTTTGACCACAATTATTTCTAACCCCATCTTCTTTAAATTATTTAATTCTTCCGGCGCGGCGCCGGAATCGGTTATCAGCCGTTTTGTTTTAGTAATACCCTGAATGTTGCCGTAGGGTATGAGGGCGACGCGTCCAACCTTGGAATGGTCGGCCAGGATGTTGATTTTCTGGCTTCTTTTGATAACCGTTTCTTCTATCAGCGCGGTTACGGAGTCGGTGGTGGTAAGACCTTCCTGGCCGGAAATTCCATCCACGCCCAGAAAGGCCTGGTTAAAAGTAAGCCGGTTCAGTTCTTCCCGGGAAAAGGGCCCGAAAAAATCAAAGAGTTCCCGCCGCAGGAAACCGCCCAGCAGCAGCACCTTGATTCTTTCCACCGGAAATAATTCCGAGGCAGCCGGCAGCGAGGTAGTGGCAACGGTAAGACGGAACGGATGCTCTTTCAGGAGACGGCATAATTCCAAGGGGGTGGTTCCGGAGTCTAAAAATATCGTTTCGCCCTCCCGGATAAGATTAACGGCTGCTCGGGCGATCGCTTTTTTTTCGGCCAGATTACGCTGGGATTTTTCGGTGAACAGGAATTCCGGAGAAATCCGGGCGTCATTTTTTACGGCCCCACCGTAAGTACGGGTGAGGACGCCTTCCTTTTCCAACTCCTCCAGGTAGCGCCGGATGGTAACCTCGGACACGTCAAGCCGCTTTACCAGTTCCAGGACCGAGACCTCCCCGCGGCTGGCGACTGCCAACCGTATCTTCTCTTTCCTTTTAATGGAATTTATGCCCATTTATTTTCCTTGACACCTATTTTATTCTATGTTAATATTTTTGTCAACATTAGTTTCGTTTGGTTTTGAATAATAAATGGGTATTTCATGAAGAACGTTTTGCCCGGGCGCGAGTTATACTGTCCTTCCCATTTCGGGAATACCCACTTCGGCGGAATGTGGTTAATCCAGCGTTTTTGTCCTTATCTTTTTACAGTTGTTTGCAGGCATCCGCTAATTTCTGATAGAAGGCCGGCGTGTCTTCAATCACCATTGAACATTCCGGTAAAGAATCCAGCACTTCCGGATAGTCGCTCAGGATTCGCGGGTCAAAGATTATCACCGCGCCCCGGTCGGATTTGTTCCGGATAAGCCGGCCGAACGATTGACGCAGGCCGATGATTGCCAACGGCAGGATATAATCCTGGAAGGGCCGGCCGCCTTTTTTCTGAACCGCTTTCTGCCGCGCATCCACCAGGGGGTCGGAGCGGCTCGGGAAAGGCATCTTCTCAATCAGCACTGCCTTCAATCCGGAAATATCCACGCCTTCTTGAAAACTCTTGGAACCAAACAAGACCATGTCTCCGGTTGCCCCTTTCAGTGTTTCCACCAAAAAATTACGGTAACCATCTATATTCTGGCACAGCACCGCAACCCCCTTTTTTTCCAGGTCTTCCTTTATCTTCCCGTAAACATCTTCCATCCGGGAACGCGCCGAAAAGAGCGCCAGTTCCTTCCCCCCCAGGGCCAGGGCCGTTCTTTTTATACCTTCGGCCAGCGCGGAAACAAAGATACCCGGGTGGTCGTTGTAGTCGTAGCGTTGGAAATTTCTGGGGATGGCCAGGATGGATTGGTTGGAAAAGTCGAAAGGCGAATCAAGCCGGGCGGTTGTGACGTCCGGCAATCCGGACAGGCCCAGCCGGTTCAGGAAAAAGTCAAATTTTCCGGAGACGGTCAGAGTGGCCGAGGCGCAGATTAGGGTTTTCAAATTGGCGAAGAGGCGGTCGCGTAAAAAAACGTCCACTTCCACCGGCATCGCCCGGGCGAGCCACGCCTCTATTTGGCGGGGCTGAGGGTTTCGCGACGTATCTTTCTTGCGGGCAAAAGAAACGTAATTTTCCTGCGGACTGAAGACAAACGCCAGGTCTTCTTTGAGGTTTGTGAATTCCAATTGGAGCCCGGAGAGTTCCAGTTTTCGCTCGGCTAATTTATCAGTCAATTCGTCAGTCCGGTCCGTGCTGATTTTCCCAAACTGAGTTTCCAATTCCTGCCAGGCTATCTGAAAATTTTGCCGGGCAAGTTCAAGCTCCGGCCAGCGGTTATCTCTCTTTAAGTCATTAATGTTTATCGTTCCGTATTCCGGCAGCAGCCGGACCATTCCGCCGGAAAACTGCTGCCATAATTTTTTAACTTCCGGCATCATTTTCCTAATTTCCGCGGAAATCCGGTTGCGGCTCTTCTCTCCCGAGAGGAAAGTGCTGAGCGCCGAGAGGATTCCGATTACCTGCTCGCCTTCCACGTTTCGGCTGTAACTTTCCGAAGCGGCATCTTCAATGTTCTGGGCTTCATCCAGGATTAAGTGCTGGAACTCCGGAAACCAGGCCGGCGGCGAAAGGGTCAGGGCGTGGTTGGAGATAATCAGGTCGGAATTTTCCGCAGCGAGCCGCGCTTTCTGATAAAAACAGTCCCGATAAAAAGAACAGGCGCGGTTAAGGCAGGTCTTGGCGCTTCCCCTCATTTCATCCAGCCAGTTTTTCAAGTCGGGAAACCGCTGCTGCATAAAAGAGGCGGTTTCCTCCAGGATGCCTTCCGTGCTCTTATGGCGGAAAGAGAGCAGGTAGGCGAGCGCCGTTTCATTTTTGGGGAAGAGACCGGGATTGTTTTCGTAGATATTATGGAACCGGCGTTGGCAGAAATAATTTTCTTTTCCCAGCAGCCGGCTGGCGCGCCAT
>JAHJUB010000204.1 GCA_018829455.1 Candidatus Omnitrophota bacterium | reverse complement strand
CTCTTTTCCAATCGCTCATTTGTCTTCCTCCCCCAGTTTGAGCCTTCGGCGTGAGATCAGTCGAACACTCGGGCCGAACGCTACGTAGCCTCCTGGCCAATACCGCGGTTGGACTCGCACCAACTAGCAAACGACAGCTTTCAGGACACACCAGCGACTGGCTGGGCGACGTTAGATCATGATGGCATGGAAGAGCCCTGCGCGGCGCGCACAGCATGCCCTTACAAGTCACGGAATGGAATTCTCAATTGTGGCGTTTGCCAAGTTGAGCACGTCCGACTGTCTTCCCCCCTTCAATCCCACCATATACTGAATCCCATTGTAGATCCAGAACACTTTGGCGTCATCGCAATTGGCTCCACAACGCGATTCGATGAAGTATGCTTCGATGTCATTGACCAATGTGACCTTCTGCGCTCGCTCTGCCTCGAACACGAAATTACGCGTGCCTACCGGTGCGTTCGAATCAACCTTCTTCCCCGTCAGGCTTCCGTAGTGGCAGGCTCCCGCTCCTCTGCATTCCGCACCGAAATCCAAGCTTATCTCATATTCGCCAGACTCAACGGTATAGAAATATGGATGTATAGGGGGAAGATCCTTTCCAACGGGGAAGTCGGGTGGTAGCATGAGTGGCACGCCGGTGCTTTCCAGTTGTGCAACTACGGGCTGGAATGAGGGTGGCACTTCGCGCGGCAGGTTCCCGCGCCCTTCTGATCCTTCAGACGTTGGCGTGGGATCGCTCGTCGTTGGAGCGATAATCACCTCCAACGCGTAATCGACGGAAACCTGGGCCACCGATTTCACATCGATGTAGTAGTCCTGCGATAAGGGGAGCTCACCCATCCAATTCGTTGCGTCAGCGTGGTCTGAGATCAGAACCGTACCATCCTCCCCCCAGATGGCCAGAATTGAGCTTACCGTCGCCGGGTCGCCAGACAACGCCGCCAAGAGGTTAACTGTCATCTCTTGACCAGCCATGGCGGCCAACACGTAACGATCAATCCCACTCGCAGCCAGACTGCCCAACACCTGGGCCGATGCAGCGCCCGGCGCGAACTGAATACGCTTCGGCTCAGGAGGGGCGGCAGTATCCTGGGTGCAGTTAAGCGTGATAGTGAAGATCCGTTGCTCAGGTGTCAGCCTCTCCCAACAAGCTCCGAAGGGCTCGTCATTAGAGCAGAGCCCTTCATCCGATGGCCCACTGCTGACGACCAATAGACAAAGCCCGTTAGCTTTTCGGAAGCCGGCAATCAAGCCACCAGGGCCACCGCCGGCGTAATTGATATCTTCTTGCCATCCCTGCGCCTGAAGCATCTCCGTCATGGTATCAGCGATGACTCCTACGTGCTGAAAATCGTTGCCGGTGCCAATGACTGTCGTCTCACAACCAGCACCACTCTTTCCACTGACGTAATCCTCGAACGGGGCAACTACTGTGTCGCCAGAGATACCCAGTGCTTGTGACATGGCATCTGCCATATCCATGCAATCGGCCTCACTCAATGGCTGAAGGTCGCCTTGGAGTTCTACTGTTGGCAGAACCGTGGCCATCGCTGGGACCGGAGTAGCTTTTGGCGGGATCGGCGCAGCCGTTGGTGGGACTGGTGTAGCCGCTGGCGGGATCGGTGTTGCCTCAAGCGCTGGCTCGGTTGGTGCTCCACCACATCCAGCCAAGAACAGAATACTTGCGGCCAGGCCTATCATCATTTGCAATCGTTTGTTCGTGACCATTCGTTTTCCCCTTCCTTTGATGTGAGTTGTCATGATATTCAAATCTGGAAGAATCCCTCGGTCTCATTGTCCCGCCAGCACAGATGCCTCAATATCAAATCCTTCTTCCAGCAGCAACTGGTCCAGGCTGTCGAGCAACTCCTCAATCCTCACAACTAGACTCTGATCCGACGAGGCTGCTGCACGCAGTATCTCTCCCACTTGAGTGACCATTTCTCTTGGAACCTTTGCACACCATTCTGATGCTGTCTCCAGCAATCGCTTCTCGCCAGGGTTCGGAAGGCGGTTTAATGCAAACAGCACATCGAAGTAGCTTGCCAGCAACGCCGCTACCCAGTGGTTGATGCTCACCAGATCATTTCGCCCCAAGGCCTTCTCGATCTGATGCAAATAAGATGGAATAACTCTGCGAAGCACTGGCTGGTTCTTGGCAATGATCGCTCGCCGGAGGTCTTCTGGAAATGGAATCGCGCTCTTCTCCTTCAGCCTGCATAGCCACCCACTTCTGTCATAGAGAATCAGGGAGTTGCGGATTGTGTGCCAGAAACAGGTCGAATATCCCATACTGGCTTGATGTTCCACCAGTACGCGGTCGAGTTGATCCTCGATCCAAGATGTGTGCCAGTAAATAACATCCACTTCGATACCAGTCTCAGCATCATACCACTCATCGCCGAGATCCCAAAACTGTAGGTTCAAATCCGCCCGCGTTGCGCCCAGTTGCTCCACGATAGCAGCCCGATCGCTCAGAGGAATGACTGATGTGATGTAGACATACAGATCGATGTCAGAGTCCCGGTCAATTGCTACAGTTGCCCCCGAACCGGCCAATGCGATGGCTTCTACATTCGGGAATGTGCTGAACAGGTCAGCAATCCTGCGAGCCAGACTCTGGTGCGGAGATGTTT
>JAHJUB010000041.1 GCA_018829455.1 Candidatus Omnitrophota bacterium | reverse complement strand
GGTATCGATTAAACGTTTTTTTCTCATAAAGTTTTTATACCATTTTCAAAGAACAAATGCAAATACAGTTTTATCTTGATAGTTCAAGCGTTTTTAAAGAAATTGGCTCTCTTTTTACCCACTTGATAGGGAGATGAGCCAGTTTAAAAATCATTCAACAGTTTCCTTGTCCGCAATAAATTAACCAATTCCAGTTTTATCATTTTCAATTCAAATTATACGACAACTTTTTTAACCAGTCCCTATTCGCATCATACCATTCAACGGTACGCCTGATACCTTCGTCAAGATTTACTTTTGGCATCCAGCCAAGAGTCTTTTTTGCTTCGCTAATATCTGCCCATGTGGCCTTACTATCTGCGATATGAAACGGCTTATGAATAACTTTAGCCTTTTTCCCAAGGTTTTTCTCAATCAAACCAATCATATGATTAAGATTATAAGGATCATTGCCGCCTAAATTAATCACTTTAAATCCAACTTTTTTTATAGCCTTGACTGTTCCTGAAGCAATGTCATCCACATACGTGAAATCTCTACTCTGTGTTCCATCACCAAACACCTTGATGGGTATACCTTCATCGATTTGTTTCGTGAAAATAAAAACAGACATATCTGGCCTGCCCGCAGGGCCGTAAACCGTAAAATAGCGCACAACCGAGACGTCAATTCCATAAAGATGATGATACGAATAGCAAAGAGCTTCTGCGCTTTTTTTGCTGGCTGCATAAGGTGAAATTGGCGTGTTGACTGCAAGCGCCTCTTTAAAAGGCATCTTCTGCCCAGCATAAAGCGATGAGGTTGAAGCAAGAACGAACTTTGAAACCTTATACGTTTTAGCAAGTTCCAAAAGATTAAGCGTTCCTAAAACATTTGTCGTAAAATAAACATGGGGATGGCTCATGCTATAGCGAACTCCGGCGCGAGCCGCAAGATTTAAAATCGCATCAATTTGATAGGTTTTAAATATACTTTTAAGCGCGGACATGTTTTCAATATCCGCCTTTTTAAAGATAAAATTAGGAAAAATCTGGAGAGCTTTGAGCCGGTAAGTTTTAAGCCGCGGATCATAGTAATCGTTAAGATTGTCAACGCCTACAACTTTATGCCCGGCCTTGAGAAGGAATTCGGCCGTCTTACTTGCAATAAAACCAGCGACACCTGTAAGAAAATAAGTTTTTGGCATATCATTTCATGTTTTTATACCAGCAGTGCTCTGTGTCATAAGTCATTGCGAGGGACGAAGTCCCGCGGCAATCGCATCTTTAAAATGGGATTGCTTCGCTTTGCTCGTAATGACAAAAGGTGCGAGATTGTGCCCTATACCACAGGGCTCGAAATGACCAAAAAAGTCCGGTCAGGCCTTTTATTTGGTTGGCTGCGTCTTTTGTTTCTGCAAAAATTCTAGGAAGAAAACCAGCAGGACGGAAAGGAAAAACAACACTAGACCGGCCAGCATGGTATTCTGACGGATGGATGGTTTGATTTTTTTTTCCGGGACCACGGCCTGGTCCAGAATCTGCACCCGGGGAGTGTCTCGGGCTTCTTCTATCTGGGTCTTCTCGTATTCGGACCGGAGAAAGATGTAGAGCGTTTCCTGTATCTTCAAATCCCGCATCATCCGCGCCAGCTGTGTGCCCAGCGGCGGCAGGGTGCGGATTTCCTTTTCCATTTCGCGCACCTGGTTTTCCAGTTTAACGACTTCTGGATTCTGGCTGGTGGCGTATTTTTTCAGCGTCTCCAAATTTATTTTATTCGCCAGATATTCGCCCTGCAGTTTTCCGGCTGCGGCGCCGGCATCGGTTGCCTGGTTAACCAGAATCTTGTTTGTCACCTGATAGGACTTTAATGCTTCTTCGGAACCAGCCAGGTTCTTTTCGGTTTTCTGGAGCTGTTCCTCAATGAAACGCTTTTTCTGGCCGGCGGTGGTTATGTCCATCGTTTGAGATATGGTATCCAGGTTCGCCACGTAAGCATTGGCTAAATTTGCGGCGCGGCGCGGGTCCTTGTCCATCACGCTGATTTCAATTGTTTTTTCCTTGGTAACCTTGATGGTGGTATTGTTGGCCAGTTTCTTGCGGGCGGACTGCAGATATTGTTCGTGGTAAACTTCGCGAAGATTGAATTGGTCAATCAGCCGGTCATTAACGGTCCGGCTTTTTAAGATGGACACGAAAATATCTGTGCTGTTCGGCGCGGAGCCGGAAATACCGAATTGTGTGGCCAGACCGCCCAAACCGCCGGGCAGAGTTAAGTCCGTGGCTTTCGAAGGCGCCATAATCACCGCGGTCGCTTGGTATATTTTCGGTTGGAAAATGGTCCAGATGCAAACCAGCGCGCTGCCGCCCAGGACAATCAGCGCAATCAGCAGCCGATACCTGAAAATCACCCGCCAGTAGTCTAAAAGATTTATCTCTTGTTCATCCATAGTTGTTGTGTTTATCTAACGAATGCCGCGACCGGTAAGGCAAAGTTGTAGAACATCTGGAAGATATCTTTGGTCATAGCCCACCGGGTCATTTTTATTTCGTCCGGAACGATAAGCGCATCGCCCTGTTGGATTTTTTGCAGGCGGGCAAAGTACGTATTAGCCATTCCGTTGGCGTGAATAATGAAGATATTCTTCCGGTCGGCATATTTGGCGTAACCACCGGATTTTTCAATATACCATTCTAAATCCCGGCCTGGTTCAAAGAAGATAGCTCCCTGACTGTTGACCGCTCCAGCCACGGAAATGGCGACCGGTTGTTTGGGAACAAAAAGGCGGTCGCCGTCTTCCAGGACGAGGTCGTTGGGCGTCCCCTTTAACTTATCCGGCGGCGCTAAAGAAAACGCTATCCTTCCCAGGATCATTTTGGCGAGAAGAAGATTGAGCGTTTCCTGTTGTTTCGCCGCCGCATTTATATCAAAACCGCCGCCAGGTAAGGGACTGCCGCCGGCGCTGGACTGAAGCGCTGAGTTAATTAGCGTTCCCGCTTGCATGACAATAGAACGGTTCAGGTCCTCCAATTGTTTTGCCTGAATTGACTTTCGGGTAAAGACTGCTCCAGCCAAAAAGGCCTCGCTGGTAAAGCCGCCGGCTTTGGTTAAGAGCGAACTTATCTTTTCTCCGTCTTCAATTACGTATGCGCCCGGGTTTGCCACTTCGCCTTCCACTATTACCGTTTTTTGTTTTTTGGCGCTTAGAATATCAGAGGATATTGATACCGTTTCACCGCCCTGGAGTGGATAATCTTTTTCCAGGGACAGAACTTCCGGTATCCTTTCTTTTGGATATCCGCCAAGAGATTCTATCTTTATCTGGGGCGCCGCGCCCAGATAAAGCAGGCCGCCGGCCATGTCTACCAGTTCTTTTAAAGTTGTTCCCCCGGATATTTCGTAAATGCCCGGCCGTTTTACCTGGTTTCCCCATACAGCGGCAGATTTCCCGATTGTCTCCACAAAGACAACGTCTCCGGACTGCAGACGATAGTCCTGGCTTTTATCTCCGGAGAGTAAAAATCGGTATAAATCGAAATAACCGAAGGTTTTTCCATCTCTTACCAGTTTGATATTTCTCAGGGAGCCGGTCCGGGACGGACCACCGGCAAAGTAGAGGGTGTTTAAAAGGGTGGAAAAAGAACTTACGTCGTAGCCGCCCGGCTTTTTTATCTCTCCGGCTACAAAGATTTTAATTGTCCTCAATTTGCCCAGGGTGACTGAAATCTGGAAGTCTTTGTAGTACTGCCTGATGTTTTGCTTGATTATCTCGGCTGCTTCCGCAAGAGTTTTACCCGCAAGCGGAATTCTTCCGATTTTGGGAAGGAATATCTCGCCATTGTTTTCGATGACTATTCGGGAATTTCCACTGAGCATGCCCCAGATCTGAACGACTAACTCGTCGCCCGGACCCAAGAGATAATCCGAGCCGGCCGGTAAATCGGTAACTGGAGAAAAAGTGGAGGGGTCTAAAGAGAAGAAATCGTAGCCGAATTGTCTGAGGATATCTATTTGCCGGATCCGGCTAAACGATAAATTTAGCTGCAATTTTGTTTCTTCGAAAACCTCAGAGGAAACCTCAGGTTTTTTTAGTTGTTCTTGAAGGGTATAGATCTTTTGTAATTCTTCTTCAAACAGTTTGATTTTTTCGGAAGGGTTAAAAATCTTTTCAATAGCCGAAAGATGGTCTATAAACAAGAGAGTTTGGTTGGGAATGGCTGATTCTGCGGTTTTTTTACTCTCTGCAGGATTAGGAGAGAGAGTAAAGGGTGAGAGCATAAAGGGCGAAGCGGAAGTTTCCGGAAGGGATTGAATGTTAAGAAAACTATTTTCACTGGAGACATGCGGCGCCGTGCTGAACAAGAAAAAAAGGCCGATTAACAAGGAATAGAATATTCTTTTGTTCATTTTTACCCCTTTTTAAAAACGGATGTTGGTGGAAATCGAAAAGAGAAAGGCATCAGCTTTTTGACCGTAACGGTTGTTCAAATTATTTATTGTAACATAGTTTACGCCGAAGTTCCACTCCGGCGCCTTCGGTTCCAGGGGAAGGTATTTCAGATTTATTCTCAGGTTGGTCTGGATTTCCGCCGGGTTAGCCACCGGAAAGCGTTCCTGGCGGTCAAAGGACCAGTCAGCCGTCCACTGGTCCGAGAAGCGTTGGGTGATGTTAACAAAGAGGTCCCGGCCGGTTTTCATCTGGTGGCCAATCACATTTCCGTGGTAATACAAACCCGGATAATACGTTCCGTGGGTATACCAGTAATTTGGAATGTTAAAAGTATAGGTATTGGCATACTCAACCCTCAGGTCCAGACCGTCCCGGTGCAAGACGCTGGGGATGAAGACGCCGGCTACAAAGTCCGATTCGCTCTTACTTATTACTTCCCGGCCAAATTCGCCATAGACCTGCATTGTGTCTCCCAGAAAAGGCAGAAACCGTTCCACATTATCAATGCGCCAGCGAAAATCCCAGGAGAGTTGTTGGTCAGTATCCAGTCGGGGGATTTCTTCACCATACCGGTATTCGTTTTCGGAGCGGGGAAAAAAGATTGAGAAATAATTCCACGGCTCAAATTGATAGTTTCGGCCGTCACCGCCTAAAAGGATGGTTCGGGAAAGGCCCAGAGAAAGGTATGGCGTGGGATTGGCCTCAAACCGGTGTCCGGTTATGAAGGGATGGGCAATCGGACGGTCTCCCTCCAACCGGGTGGCGTAAAAGGTATAGTAAGACGGGCCTAAATTGCGCAAAATCCAGGGCCAGTAAAAGGGTTCATTGTTGGTAATCCGAACGAGGTCAAAAGGAAAGGCGTTGTTGGTTAAAAGGAGTTGTCCTTTCTGGCCGGCTCCCCACCACTGAGAAAGTCTTCCGGCAGTCAACTCCCACTTACCCAGCCGGCCGCTCAAGTAGGCCTCTTCCAGGGTTAATTCTATTTCTTTTGTCGCGGTATTTTGATAGTAAACAACCGGAGATAGGACCAGATCCAGGTGTTCGTTGATTTGAAAAGCGGCCCGGCCGGAAAGCCGCAGGTTTAAGCCGTCGTAATAGTCTCGGCCGTTTGCGTTACCCGGGGCGAAAGACGGGGTGTCCAAAGCGGCGTAGGTCATCGTGGCTGAAGATTCAAACCGCGTTTTCCTTGGCGGCTGGTCTAAAAACTCTTTCTTCAACTTTAGCAGAATCGCTTCCAGGTCGTATTTGCCGCTTTCAACACGCACCTCCCTGTTCTGTATGCGTCGTAGGGCCTCTTTGGTCCATTTAGCCACATCTTCTCTGCGGTAGGGCTTGGTGCCTAACTTCTGGAGGTCAATCAGTCCGTAAGCGCCCAATTTATCCACCGCCGTATAGGACCAATGGGAAAGCGGCAGGAATTCGGAGGCTTCCACCCGTGAGATTAATAGAAATGAAGTAACCAACCCCAGGAAAACAATCTTTTTAATCATTTAAAAATATGATCGCGTTTTTGCTATTAGACCTTTTAAACATATTTACCAAATTTTAAGTTTACAATCTGATGTCTGCTCCGAGCTGTTGTTTTTGTTGCGTTTCCGTCTTCAAGATTATACCGCCTTCTTCTTTCCAATGTCAACGCTGCGGCGGTACTTCGGCACTTCGTACGAAGAACGACTTCTCTTACAACCCGGCATTACCGGCTGGGCACAAGTACACTATCCTTACGCCGCATCCTCTCCCGAAGACAATAAGCGAAAACTTCAGTATGACCTCTATTACTACAAAAACATCTCCTTTGAGCTTGATATGTCAATCCTCCTAAAAACCATTCGTACCGTCTTAACCGCCTCCGGCCGGTAAATGCGCAGTAAAGCCTGCGGCTACCCTTAGAAACAGACAAGATTTTTTGTAGGGGCGGGGTTACACTGTGTCCGCCATAGCCTTGGCGAAGGCGGATCCCCGCCCGGCAAGACCAAGGCTTCCAGCGCGCGGGAGGGGACACAGCCCCTCCCCTACATTTAACAGAGTCAAGCAATCTTGGCAACTACATTGCTAAAGCCTGTGGTGGTTTGACACGTCAGTTACTTTATTGTATTATATGTGTGACATGTAGTGTCCGCTTTAGACAAGGAGGAGGGTAACCATGGGAAGGATTTTAAATGTTAGGCTGTCTGAGGACATTGCCAAGAGACTTGAGCATCTTTCCGTAAAAACCAAAAGGCCCAAAGGATTTTACGTCAAAGAAATTCTCTCGAACTATCTTGCAGAGTGGGAGGATAGGTACCTTGCCCTGGAAAGGCTGAACGATAAAAACGCTAAATACTTCACTACGGAAGAAGTGGAGAAATCCCTTGATTTATAGCGTCAAGTGGCAAGAGAAAGCGGTCCAGGATCTAAAAAGCGTTGACAAAAAAAGCGCCAGTGGTCTTACCGAAAGAGTAAAAATCTATCTATCCCAAGATCCTCTTTCCCTTGGGAAACCCTTGAAAGGTGTTTTTGAGGGTCTCCATCGGTATCGGTTCGGAGACTACCGGGTTATTTATTTTGTGAACAAAAAAGAACGCGCCATCCTAATTCTGAGGATTGGAAAGAGAAAAGAGGTATACAACCAAAAACTTTAAACCTTGGTATGAATATTACGGTTTTTTTTCTGGTCAAAAAAATTATCGGGCTGGTCATTTCCCCGCTGACACTTTTCGGGCTGCTGTTTCTGTGCGGATTCTTTTTCTGCCGGTCAAAGTCACGGCAGAATACCGGTCGTTCTCTGATTGCCTTCGCCGCGTTTGCCCTGCTGGCGTTAAGCTGCCAGCCGGTTGCGGACCGGCTGATAGGTCCTCTGGAGCGGAAATAATGGCTGAGGTTGCCGAAGCGCTCGGTGTATCATTCAGAAAAGCGGCCTTATTTTAATCAAGCCCCTGGGCTATCTTGATTTTATTCACCTGATTTCAAACTCCCCGCCTGGTGATTACCGATTCCGGAAGCCTGCAGACTGAAACCGCCATTCTGGGAATTCCCTGCTTTACTTTGCAAAAAAATACCGAGCGGCCCATCACCGTAACAAAAGGCGCCACCGTCCTTATTGGTAATAACTCCGCAAAATTAAAGAGCGAGGCGGCCAAAATCCTGGCCGGCAGGGGCAAAAAACCATTCCGAATACCGCTCTGGAACGGCAAGACCGCCACCCGCATCGTCTCCGTTTTACGCCACGCTACAACGCGTGGATTCCCGCCTAATACATGCGGGAACGACAGGCGGGCTTTAGGTTTCCGGTAAGGATGCTGACTTTTTGACGGCAAGACAACGAAAACGATATAATTATAGGGATTATTCGGGGGATTAGCTCAGTTGGGAGAGCGCTTGCATGGCATGCAAGAGGTCGAGGGTTCGACTCCCTTATCCTCCACTTCTGTTAGAACGGAGTCGAAAGGAGCGAAGTAAAGCATTGCGACCGATTAGGAAGCAATGCAGCGGGGGGCCGACCCGAGGCGTACCGAAAGCCGAGGGCGCTGACTCCCTTATCCTCCACGACTCGGGTGTCTGGTTCGTAAAATTACAAAAGCGACCCTGAAAGGGTCGCACTACGTCCTTAAAATGTAGGGGCGGGGTTACATCCCCGCCCGCGGGCGCGATGAATCGCGCCCCTACACAAAACACCGAGCAAGCTTGGCAACTACACGACAACATGAAATTGTTTTTGGTATTTCTGGCGGCGCTGGCGCTGGCTTTCCTTCTTTTAATGCGCAGCATCCAGGGTTTGCGCACCGAAAAGGTGCTGAAAGAAGGGGCTGCCTGGCAGGAGGTACACCTCGTCTGGGATTGGAATAAAATGGCCGCCTGGGGCAAAGAACACTGGCCCTTTCAAAAGAAATGAAATTTGGTCTCCACATCTCCATCGCCGGAAAGATTTACGAGGCGGTTGACCGCGCCGCCGCTCTCTCCTGCGACACCTTCCAGATATTTTCACGCAATCCCAGGGGTTGGACGGCGAAACTCCTGGAAGAACCGGATGCATCGGAATTCCGGCAAAGAAGGGAAAAATCCGGGATAGCGCCGATTGCGGTCCACATCCCCTACCTGATAAATCTCGGCTCGCCGGATGACGCCCTTTACTATAAATCTATCCAGGCGTACATTGAAGACATCCGGCGGGCAGATTTCCTGGGCGCCGAATACTTCGTCACCCACCTGGGCAGTCACCGGGGAAAAGGGGAGGAGTTCGGTCTGAAGAGAATTGCGGATGGGCTGCAGGCGGCCCTTTCCGAAGCCAGGCCGAAGTTAAAAGTTTTGCTGGAAAATACTGCGGGCAGCGGCGACAGTCTGGGCCATTCACCGGAGCAGATCGCCCGTATCCTGGAGATGGTTCCGGATGAAAAATACCTGGGACTCTGCCTGGATACCGCACACGCCTACGGAGCCGGTTACGATGTGGCAGACGAAGCAGGGCTGAACGCCTTTCTGGAAAAGATGGAACGGCTCCTGGGAAAGACGCGGCTCTGCCTCATTCACGCCAATGACTCCAAGGCGGCCTTAGGCAGCCGGGTTGACCGCCACGATGACATCGGCGCGGGAAAGATCGGGCTGAACGGTTTTCGGATAATTGTCAATCACCCCAGGTTAAAAGCGATACCTTTCATCCTGGAAACACCCAAGAAGGAACCGGATGAAGATGAAAGGAATTTGAAGACGATAAGGGCGTTGGTAAAATGAAATACGAACCCGCGGAAATTGAGAAGAAGTGGCAGAGGTTCTGGGAAGAAAAGAAATCCTTTCTCACCAAACCGGAAGGTAAGAAGAGTTACATCCTGGAGATGTTCCCCTACACCAGCGCCCAGATTCACATGGGCCACGTGCGCAACTACACCATCGGCGATGTCATTGCCCGGCAGAAGATGATGGCCGGCTATTCCCTCCTGCACCCCATCGGCTATGACTCTTTCGGGATGCCGGCGGAAAACGCGGCCATCAAGCAGAAAATTCACCCGGCCAACTGGACCTACCGGAACGCGGAAACCATCCGGCGCCAGTTAAAACTCCTGGGGCTCTCCTACGATTGGAACCGGGAGGTCATCACCTGCGCCCCGGATTACTACCGCTGGAACCAGTACTTCTTTTTGAAACTTTTTGAGCAGGGTCTCGCCTACCGCAAAAAATCCCTTGCCAACTGGTGCCATCCCTGCAAGACAATCCTGGCCAACGAACAGGTCATTGATGGAAAATGCTGGCGCTGTTCCAGCGAGGTGACCCAGAAGGAATTGGAGCAGTGGTTCTTCCGCATCACCGCCTACGCGGAGGAACTGCTGGACAATTCCGGGCTCGCCGGGTGGCCGGAACGGGTGAAGATAATGCAGGCGAACTGGATTGGCAAGAGTATTGGCGTGGAAATCTTCTTCCCGGTTCCGGCCCTGAATCAGACCCTCTCGGTCTTTACCACCCGGGCAGACACTATCTTTGGCGCCACCTACGTGGTCCTTTCGCCGGACCATCCGCTGGTACCGGAAATTACAGCGGTCTCAAAGAATAGACCGGAAATAGAATCATTCCTGGAACGGAGCCGTAAAGCCAAAGACCCGGAAGAGATGGTCAAAGAAGGGGTCTTTACCGGAATCAAGGCGCACAACCCGGTTAACAACGAGGAGATACCGCTCTTCCTGGCAAACTACGTTTTAGCCGGATACGGAACCGGCGCCATTATGGCGGTACCGGCCCACGACAGCCGCGATTTTGAATTCGCAAAGGCATACAACCTTCCCATCCGGGAAGTAATTCTCCCTCTCCCCCCTGGGGAGAGGGTTGGGGGTGAGGGGACAATGCAGGCCGCTTACGAAGAACCGGGTATCCTGGTAAACTCCGGCGACTTCAGCGGCCGCCCCAGCGAAGAAGGTAAAGAAAAGATTGCCGCCTGGATGGAGCAGACCGGCATCGGAAAGAAGACCATCCACTACCGGCTGCGGGACTGGTGCATTTCCCGGCAGCGTTACTGGGGCACGCCCATTCCAATCATCTATTGCAAAAAGTGCGGGATTGTCCCGGTTCCGGAATCAGAACTGCCGGTTATTCTGCCCCGGGATGTTTCCATTACCGGCGCCGGCGGTTCGCCATTAGACATCGCATCATTCGTTGACTGTGCCTGCCCGCATTGTCAGGGAAAAAGCCGCCGGGAAACAGACACGATGGACACCTTTGTGGACTCCTCCTGGTATTTCCTGCGGTATGCCTCCGGAGACTGGAAAGATAAACCGTTTGACCCGAAAGAAGTAAATTTCTGGATGCCGGTAGACCAATATATCGGCGGCATTGAACACGCCATTCTCCATCTTCTCTACAGCCGCTTTTTCGTAAAGACCTTGCGCGACCTGGGCCTGGTTAATTTTAACGAACCGTTCACCAATCTCCTCTGCCAGGGCATGGTCATCAAAGACGGCGCCAAGATGTCCAAGTCCAAAGGAAACGTGGTGGACCCGGAAGCAATGATTAAAAGATACGGCGCGGACACGGTCCGGCTCTTCATCCTCTTTGCCGCGCCGCCGGAAATGGACCTGGAATGGAGCGACCACGGCATGGAGGGTTGCTGGCGCTTTCTTAACCGGGTGTGGAACCTGGCGGAAAACCTCTTGCCCTCAGCCCAAAACATCACCCCCACCTCACCTCCCCCCTCAAGGGGGAGGAATAAAGAAAAAGAACCCTCCCCCCTGGCGGG